>JAAZLT010000083.1 GCA_012799205.1 Clostridiales bacterium | reverse complement strand
GTAAGATTGAATATATAAATGGAGCAAAGGGACCAAAATTATATGCTGAGGCTAAATGCGTAGCAGATAAGAAACATATTTGTTTCTATGATATTATGATTCGAGATGAGAAAGATAATATTATAGCAAAGATGTCCACTACAGGGTATAAGAAAGTATGACAACTGGTCCTTGGCATGTATTTTGCATTTTAATATATAATAAATACGGAGTGTGTCCTTTTAAATAAACCTCATAAGTTTCACTATTTTGAATCTGTACATTATTTCAGGCTCGATTGCATATAAATTATCGAACCTGAAAATTTATGTGATAGATTTTAAATAGTTGGGGGAGATAATGTGCAGATTTATAATATAACAATGGTTCCATTTATAATGGGCGTAGTGGAATTACTGAAGATGCTAGGTTTGCCTAAGAAGTTTGCAGCCCTAGCATCTGTTGTTTTAGGTGCTGTAATAGGTATAGTATATATAAATCCTAACGATATATTACAGGGCCTATTAATAGGCCTGTCACTGGGTTTATCGGCCAGTGGCTTATACAGTGGTACAAAGAATACTATAGAGGCCTTTAATAAATAATATTGGCAGAGCAATAGATTTTAAGTCTAAAAACATGGGGAAAAACGCTAAACTATATCATATAAAATGTTGGTTTTCATTTTGTGAATAAGATTGACAAAGTTTTGTCAATCTAATATAATTATGAAGGAAAATACTTCATCTAATGAGAGAGTACTCTTTCATTAGATGAAGCTATAATATTAATCTAACCCTGATAGAAAAGAGCTTAATACAAGGATCTGCTCTAATCTGGAAGGTGTCGAATATATTGCATATATGTATATAACTATATACTATTATATTGTTCGCACTTTCAATAGGGGGGTGCGAATTTTTATTTTAAAATGGGGTGTAAACAGATGAATAGAATTGCAATAATAAGCGCTATTTTGGAGGCTCCAGGGACAAGCCAACGAGAATTTAATGATATAGTTTCATCCTTTAAGGGAATTGTTAAAGGACGAATGGGTATACCCTTTGAAGAGGAGGGTATTGCGGTTATATCCATAACTGTAGTAGGTGAGCTTAACGAAATCAATAGCTTAACAGGCAGACTCGGCAATATACCAGATGTCTTAGTGAAGACAGCAATTGCAAAAAGGAGTATATGAATTCCAAAGATAAGGATAAGGGGGAAATACTATGTTTATAGATCACAAATATATAGAAGACGTACTAGAGAAGGCAAAACACACAACTAGCGAAGAAATAGTTAAGATATTAGACAAGGCAGAGTCCTTTGAGGGGCTAACCCATAGGGAAGTGGCTTCACTGCTTATGACAAACCAGAAAGAATATATAAACAGAATGTATAGTGTAGCATCTAAAATAAAAAATCATATATATGGGAACCGCATAGTGATGTTTGCGCCGCTCTATGTCAGTGACTACTGCATAAATAATTGTAAATATTGTGGATATAACTGCAAAAATCATTTTCAACGCAGACGCCTAACTATGGATGAAATTAGGACTGAAGTAGCCATACTTGAAAAAATGGGCCATAAAAGGCTAGCCCTAGAGGCAGGAGAGGACCCTAAGAATTGTAGCATTGATTATATTATAGACTGTATAGAAACTATATACGATACAAAATTGGAACATGGGGAAATCCGTAGAGTTAATATAAATATTGCAGCCACTACTGTGGAAAATTATAGAAGGATTAATGATATAGGTATTGGAACTTATATTCTATTTCAGGAAACTTATCATAGGCCCACCTATGAAGATGTGCATATATCTGGTCCTAAGAGTGACTATGATTATCATCTTACAGCCTTTGATAGAGCAATGGAGGCCGGCATAGATGATGTTGGTGGAGGTGCATTATTTGGGTTATATGATCCATATTTTGAAGTTTTGGGACTTATGTTACATAACGAACATCTGGAGAAAAAGTATGGAGTTGGTTTTCACACCATATCTGTGCCCCGAATACGGCCGGCAAAAGGCGTAGATCTATCTTTTGTACAGCATCTAGTAGATGATGAGACATTTAAAAAGATAGTTGCGATAATAAGGCTGGCAGTACCCTTTACAGGCATGATTATATCCACTAGAGAATCTATAAAGATGCGAAAAGAGCTTTTAAACATAGGCATATCCCAGGTTAGTGCTGGTTCAACGGTAGAAGTTGGGGGCTATGATGCCCAAAAGCATAAGAGTACCCAGTTTGAAGTGGTGGATAATAGATCAGCGGCAGATGTTGTAAAATGGCTTATGGATGAGGGGTTTATACCAAGCTTTTGTACTTCCTGTTATAGAATGGGTAGGACAGGCGATAGATTTATGGATCTTGCAAAGTCTGGGGAGATAAAGAATGTATGCCATCCAAATGCGCTTATGACATTATATGAATATATGTTGGATTATGGTGATGAGGATTTAAAAACCAAAGTTGAAGCTATTATGGAAAGAGAAATAGCCAAAATTCAAGATAAAAAGATAAAAGATTTAGTTGTAAACAATATAAATAAGCTTAAAGAGGGCAAGAGAGATGTCTTTCTATAAAGGGGGCCATAGACATGCATAAAACACCGAGAGGATCTAGAAAATATGTTACAATACTTGGAAATGTAAATGTGGGAAAATCCACTTTATTTAATGCAATATTAGGACAAGAAAGATCTATTGTGTCAGATCATAAAGGAACCACTACTGACCCTGTGGCGGTGTCTATGGAGCTTATACCTTTTGGCCCTATTGTGCTTGTAGATACAGGAGGTCTAGATGATTTTAGTCCTTTAGGTGAACAAAGGATAAGAGAGACTAGGAAAATCGTCAATCGTACAGATCTAATATTATATGTCATAGATATAAATTCTTTCGATGAAAGGGAATTTACCGATAATGTTCTAGAATTTACTAAAAAGAATATTCCTCATATACTCGTATTTACAAAATGTGACAAAGCTACGAAAGAGACAATAGCTGCTTTACAAAGTAGATATACAGAAGCTGCATTTATCTCTAATAACGAAGAATCTATAGAGCTTTTAAAAGCCAAAATAGGACAATGCTTAGGGAAATTGGATAAAGATGAAGAGACTTTAATAGGTGATATATTGCCAAAGGGTAGTATAGTAGTGATGGTGGTATCTATAGATGCAGGAGCGCCAAAGGGGAGGCTTATTCTGCCACAGGTGCAGTTTATAAGGGACTGCTTAGACCATGGAGTAAAATGCCTGGTAACGAAGGAAGATGAGCTAGAATCTGCGCTTGTGTCACTACAAAAGGTGGATCTTGTAGTGACAGATTCGCAAAACTTTAAGACAGTGGAAAGAGTTGTGCCTCAAAAGATACCTCTAACCTCTTTTTCTATGTTACTTGCAAGGCAAAAGGGTGATATGGATATGTATATGGAAGGTATAAAGGCTATAGCAGATCTTACTGAAGGCGCAAAAATATTGATAGCTGAAACCTGCACTCATAACACTTCCCATGAAGATATAGGAAGAGTAAAGATTCCTACGCTTCTTAAAGAGCACATAGGAAAAGAACTTAAGTTTGATTTCTATAGTGGACATGATTTTCCGGATAAACTAAGGGATTACGCTCTTGTAATTCATTGTGGGGGATGTATGATGAATAAAAAAGGCATAAAAACAAGGCTTGAGATGTGCCAGGATATGGGAGTGCCGGTGACAAACTATGGCGTTATATTGGCGCATTTAAGCGGCATACTTAAAAGATGCAGTGAGTTATTCTATGGATAAAAATATAGATATATTAAAAGAGAAGTTATATAGGGAAAATAATCTAGGACATGATGAGCTCAAGGCTCTAATAGATACAAATATGAAAAGTCTAGATGAAGAGATATTTAATCTAGCAAGACAAACAAAAGAGCAGTATTATGGCAAGGCAGTTTACTTTAGAGGGCTTATGGAGTTTAGCAATTATTGTAGGAATAATTGCTATTATTGCGGGATAAGAAAGGGCAACCTAAATATAAGGCGATATAGGCTAACAGCCAAGGATATATTAGATTCGTGCAAAATAGGGCATAGATTAGGATTCAGGACCTTTGTACTTCAAAGTGGGGATGATCCATATTTTACAGATGATAAAATTGTAGAGATTGTGGATATGATAAAGAATAGATATCCAGATGCGGCTGTGACATTATCTATTGGTGAGAGAGATTATGCTAGCTATAGAAGGTTTTGGGAGGCTGGCACTGATAGATATCTACTGCGTCATGAGACGGCAAATAAGGCTCATTATAATAGGCTACATCCAGAGTCTATGTCTTTTCAAAGGCGCAAAAAATGCCTATATAAGCTAAAGGATATAGGCTTTCAAGTAGGAGCAGGATTTATGGTAGGCTCTCCATATCAAACAGTAGATAATATGGTAGAGGATTTATTATTTTTAAAGGAACTAGAGCCGCATATGGTGGGCATAGGCCCATTTATTCCACATAAAGACACAGTATTTAAAGATAAAGAAGGTGGAGATGTGAACATAACTCTATTAATGCTGGCCTTAGTAAGGCTATTGCTTCCCAAGGTACTTCTTCCATCTACAACTGCCCTTGGGACTATTGATCCCCTTGGACGGGAGAAGGGGCTTATGGCTGGCGCAAATGTAGTTATGCCTAATTTATCGCCTAAAAATTTTAGGGCTGACTATTCACTTTATGACAATAAAATCGCCACAGGGTTAGAGGCAGCAGAAGGCATAGATGATCTAAGGGAAAGAATAGAATCTATGGGCCTTAAAGCTGATATGTCAAGGGGAGACCATGTAGACATGTAAATGAGCTGTTAAGATATAGTGAAAATTGGTACATCACAATATAGCGTAGTATATAGATGGAAAATCAAATAATAGTATATAGAAGGAGGATGTCTTAGTTAATAATATTATCTAAGGCATTCTTTTGATAAGAACAGGCAATAATCTGTGGAAATAAAATCTTAAAATAAGCTGGCAATTTATTTTTTATCCTTTTATGGTATAATACTATTAGATACTTTTTTCATCATTTCATTTTGTATCTTTAGGCAAATTGATTAATAACTATTAGAGGGTGATAAATATGAATAAAAACGATTGGCAAAATCCACAGTTATTACAAAAGGGTAGAGAAAAAGACAGAGCATTCTATATACCTTTTTCTGACTTAGACTCAGCCCTAACTGCAGACAAAGGAAATTCAAAATATTATCGCTGTCTCAATGGTACCTGGGATTTTAAGTTTTATGATGCATATTATAAAGTACCAGAAACCATTACAGAATGGGAATCTATCCCCGTGCCATCAAATTGGCAAATGCATGGATATGAGGAGCCGTACTATACCAATGTGAACTATCCTTATCCAGTAGATCCGCCTTATGTTCCAGATGAGAATCCATGTGGCGTCTATAGAAGAGAATTTACTTTAGATAGTAATTGGGAATCTAGAGAGACCTATATAGTTTTAGAAGGAGTCAACTCTTGTTACTATCTATATATAAATGGGGTAGAAGTTGGGTATAGCCAGGTAAGTCATCTGCCATCAGAATTTAACATAACTCCACATCTAAAAGATGGTAAGAATGAGATTATTGTAAAGGTGTTAAAATGGTGTGATGGTAGTTACTTAGAAGACCAAGACTTTTTTAGGCTGTCGGGAATTTTCAGAGACGTTTATCTACTATCGAGAAACAAGACTCACATTAGGGATGTAGATATACGAACAGATTTGACCACCATTGATGGAAACATTTCCATTAAAAATAATAAAGAAGCGTCTAAAAAAGGTTTTCAGGAAGTGTGGGCAATATTATATGATGGAAGACGGGAAATTGCAAGACAAAGCGTAGTCGATGGTAAATTGACCTTTTCTCCACCTAATCCGAAACTCTGGACAGCAGAAACGCCTAATCTGTATACATTAGTACTTCAGATGGACGACGAATACATACCATTTAGGGTAGGGCTTCGTACAATTTCTACATCTGAACGGGGTGAACTACTAATCAATGGGGTATCTGTTAAATTAAAAGGTATAAATCGTCACGATACCCATCCGGAAAAGGGACATGCAATAAGTGAAGAGGATATACGCAGGGATCTATACTTGATGAAAAGATTAAATATCAACACTATACGTATGGCTCACTACCCTTCATCATCCTATGTCTTGCAGCTATGTGATGAGCTGGGGTTTTATGTAATAGATGAGGCAGATATTGAAACCCATGGATTTGTATCATTGAATACTGGCTGGGAATATAAAGCCTATGATAAGAAATGGCTAACAGATCACCCACTATGGGAGGATGCTGTCTTAGAAAGAGTAACTAGAATGTATGAACGAGATAAAAACCACTCAAGTATTATTATGTGGTCACTCGGTAATGAATGTGGACATGGTGCCCATTTTGACAAGGCGGCTAAATGGTTAAAGGCTAGAGATCAAGTGCGTCTAGTCCATTATGAAAGAGCTAATATGGTAGGCACTCCACCAGAATACGATGTAGTCAGCTATATGTATACAACATTAGATTTTCTAGAAAAAGAGGCAGTCAGCGACGATAGACGCCCGTTTTTCCTATGTGAATACTCTCATGCCATGGGGAATGGACCTGGTGACTTGCACGACTATTGGGAAGTCTTTTATCGTCACCCACGTCTGATTGGTGGATGTATCTGGGAATGGGCAGATCATACTGTGCTTCGTGATGGAAAATATTTATATGGCGGAGATTTCGGTGAAGATACCCATGATGGTAATTTCTGCGTAGATGGACTGGTATTCCCTGATCGAAGCCTAAAGGCAGGATCTCTTGAGGCAAAAGCTGTATATCAATATATTAGGGCTGAATTTTCAGACAGGAAAGAAGGCAAACTGCTTATTACCAACTTGCATGATTTCACTAACTTAAATGAGTATGAATTGAAATGGCAACTTTCAGTAGATGGTAAGGCAGTAGAAGAAGGTACATTAGTATGTGATATCAAACCTCATGAGACTAAGGAAATTGTTATAGATTATACATTGCCTGAAAGCTGCAAATTGGGCTGTTATTTAGATCTACACCTATATACCATTAAAGATACAGTATGGGCAGACGCAGGTTATGAAACTGCCATGATACAATTAGAAATCCCTGAGGTAGATACTGTAGATGATGAAAGAAATGATAGTGGTGAAAATAGTAAATGTAAGGTAATTGAAGATAAACTCAATGTGATCGTTCATTGTGGCAGTGATATACAATATACATTTAATAAACATTTAGGTAATTTAACTGGTATATCAATAGAGGGCAAAGACCTCCTAGCTAGCGATACACAGATAACTGCATGGAGAGCACCCACTGATAATGATAGAAGGATAAAGTATAAATGGGGTATATTTGAGGATAATCGAAGCGGATGGAATATAAATAAATTATTCCATAAATGCTATGTATTAGACTGGGAAGAAAAAGTAGATGGAGGCGTTGTTGTAAATGTTACAGGCAGCCTTGCCGGTGTAGCCCGTGCTCCTTTCGCTAAATATAAAGCAAGCTATGCTATAGATACATCAGGTGAGTTAACTGTAGATATTGATGTAGATGTCAATGAGCTAAGCATATGGCTACCTAGATTTGGATTTGAATTTACCTTGCCACAATCTATGGGAAATATAGAGTACTACGGGAAAGGGCCACACGAAAATTATATGGACCTATGCCATCATGTAAAGGTAGGATATTATAAATCTACTGTAAAAGATGAGTATGTGCCCTATGTAAAACCACAGGAGCATGGGAATCATACAGATGTTAAATACTTATTAGTCAAAGGCGATAATGGTGTAGGCTTAGAATTTACCTCTAATGTGCCTTTTGAATGTAACGTATCCCAGTATACTTCAGAAGAATTAACTAGAGCCCAGCACAGCTTTGATCTAGAGCCAAGCGGGACGACAATTGCTAGAATTGACTATAAGGTAAGTGGTATTGGGTCTAATAGCTGTGGACCGGAGCTATTAGAAAAGTATAGATTGAAAGAGAAGGATTTCCAATACTCATTTAAAGTAAGACCAGTTAAATAGACGATAAATAATAGCCTACCTGGCAGATGAGTATGAAGGTAGGTAACCGAAGAAAACTTTGATTGAGTAAAGCTAATATTAAAAAAATAGAGCATTTTCATTATGTTATAATGTAAAGGCTATGCTGCAGGATATAGAGGATCGATATATAGGATGTATCGATCCTTTTTCCTACATTTAAAGATTTGACTACAGGGGGGAATTATTAAGGTGCTTAAGATAGATTACTTGATATCAGGAGGACTTATTACAAATTATAATTGTTCATCAAAATGCAAGCATTGTTCCTATGCGAGTTCGCCAAATTGGCCTAATGATTATATTACGCTTACTATGGCGGATAAAGTATTTCAGCTACTAAAAGGAGCTGGTTGTGATTATATTCACATTGGTGGGGGAGAGCCTCTACTTAACCCAAATAGGATATTTCCTATATTGGAGTCTGCTAGAGCTCACAATATAGGTGTTGACTATATAGAAACTAATGCATCATGGTTTAAAGATGAGAAATCTACCATACCCATTTTAAAGGAACTTATGAAGCGTGGGGTACATCAATTATTAATATCTATAGATCCTTATCATAATGAATACATACCCTTTTATAAGACAAAAGGACTAATGAAGGCATGTAAAAAAGCGGGCATGGGTGTCTTTCCTTGGCTTATGAAATTTTGGAAGGACCTAGATGCATTTGATGATCGCAGACCTCATGCATTAGAGGAATATGCTAGAAAATTTGGCGAGGGATATTTAAGAGAGCTTCCAAAAAGATATGGGCTTAATTTTAAAGGTAGAGCTCTGTATACCTATAAATCTATGATGGAGTTAGAGGATTTTGATAAAATATTAAGATATTCTACGCCATGCGGCTTATTGACAGGAGTGCATCATTTCCATGTTGATTTATATGGAAATTTTATTCCCCAGTCATGTCCAGGCCTTTCGGTGAAGTTAGATGAACTATTAAATGGCGCAAACTCTGATAAATATGCTATATTCCATAGTTTGGATACATTTGGAATAAAGGGACTTGCAAAGCTAGCTATAGGAGAATACGATTATGAGCCTAAGGAAAAATATGCTGGGCAATGTGATCTTTGCTATTCCATTCGCAAGTATTTAGCATTAAAAAGAAAGCTAAATCTGCCAGATTTACAGCCAGTAGAGCATTATAAGTTTATATAGTCCGTGATTAAATGTAAAACGCTTTTGACTTTAAGCGAATAAGTGCTATCGTAAAGTAAAGAGATATTTACATTTATTAAGGGAATCATGACTTAGATGAAACTTTTTAGAAAGATAGGATTTAGAAAAGCAGATGAGATGGAAATAAAGATTCAATTGGAGGCAATTAAATGGGCATGGCTATATACTATTATACTTTTATTTATTTGGTCTATATAAAATATATAGTTATTCCTAAAACCTGATTCTGATAGTGCTAGTACAATCCCGATAGACACTGTAATGATAGCATGTCTGAATTTATACTATAAGTATTACAGTAATTCTATTGAGGTGGCAATATTGGATTTAAAGACTATTGGAAAAAGAATTCAGATACGAAGAGAAGAACTTAATATGACACAAGAAAAACTCGCTGAACATGTAGACCTGAGCGCCAATTACATGAGTGCCATAGAACGCGGGGTGAAAACGCCAAGGCTTGAGACATTTATACGGATTGCAAACGCATTGAATATATCAGCAGATCTCCTACTAATGGATGTATTAAAGGCGGGTAATGAGATACAATCTTCGGTTCTTTCAGAAAAGATACATGGTTTACATTCCAGCGAACAGCAAAGAATTTATCGTGTGGTTGAGACAATGATTGAGAGTGCTATAGAGAATCCTTAATTTAAAATTCTAAACTATTATTGCTTCGTGCTATAATACAGCTATATGTGTTAGAGAAACGCAAATAGGCTGATGCGGGGGGGCAATTATAGATGAGGCTAGTGCTAAAGATAGAATATGTTAAAGTTTGGATCCGTATTCATCAATTTTTTATAAAGCTATATCGTAGGCAAATGAACTCCTTAATTTGTAACGGTAGGATTCCAATATCAAAAAAACTATATAGGATAGATAGATATTTGAACTACCATTGTATTAGAGTTATGATCTTAAGGGATAAATATATAATGTTGTTAGAGATAGAGAAGGAGAGAACTTAATCGATATGATCTTTTCTTTTGAAAAAGGCATTATAAAAAACTATGGTAGATTTGAACAAATTGACGCTATTTGGTTTTCGGATGATCGGGGCACTCAAAACAGTCTAATGATCTCACCCCAACTATGGAGGGATGTATGCAAGAACAGATATAAAGACCAATTTGATTTGGCCCATAGTTTAGGTAAGCAAGTTTATTTCCATAGCTGTGGTTATATCTATGATATCATCCCTTTAGAAAAACTAGGCAAAGAATTTGTGGGCAAAGTTTGTTTCAACTGTCTAGTAGATCATAAAACTGTGGCAACTAAGGGAAGTAGAGATGAAATATTTGACTATGTAAAAAAACTCAATGACCATTTAGGGTATTTTAATGGAGAATATATAGGTTATATTGAAGTCTATCACAGTATTGGTATGTCTGAAGATAACTATAGTTATATAGTTGAGGCATTTGAAAAACTATAAGCTACTAAACTAGGTATTAATAAATTTATTATCTTTAGAATTTAAACTTCTTAGGAGGATCATAATTTCTCTAAGAGGTTTTTCTATATTTTACTTTAATACTAAATAACAAGATATTGAAAAAAGATCACTATATTATACAATAATGTATGCAGGTTAGAAAAACCTAAATATTAGTTGCA
This sequence comes from Clostridiales bacterium, assembly GCA_012799205.1. Classification (GTDB taxonomy): domain Bacteria; phylum Bacillota; class Clostridia; order Caldicoprobacterales; family Xylanivirgaceae; genus JAAZLT01. The sequence continues at coordinate 3,618 of JAAZLT010000083.1, read as the reverse complement.
TTTGATATGGTGTAGAGTTGTAGAGTATGAAATAGCGATAACAATACAAAATAAGGAGACTGGCTTAGATGAAAAATCATTATGAACGGGCTATAGAGATGGCCGACAGGAAAATGGAGAGTTTTCTAAAAAGCAAGAAACAAGAAATGAGGGTAGATTCTAGAAATTATGGAGGTATTATAGTGCCTAAGAAAGGTTTTGCCGAACCTGCGCATATAGTAGGGACTATAGATTCTTGCATATGTCTCTATTATAACGAACGATCTAGCCATTATGGAGATAAAAGGCTCTTAGAAAGGGCAAATATAGGTTTGGACTTCCTATTAAATAGTGTTCATGAGGATGGGACAATGGATTTATTGGAGACAAACTTTCACGACGCCACCGTTGTTTCATTTGCCATACAGCCTATAGCTTATACATATAGAGTGCTTATAAAATATACAAATGGTAGTGCTATTGAAAAGGAATTAGAACGAAAGCTTTATACTTTCTTTGAGAAGACTTCAAAGGGACTAAGGGAGGGTGGCTTTCACACTCCAAACCATCGCTGGGTTTTAACCTCTGCATTGTCGTTAGTATATAATATATTAGGGGATGAAAGTCTCAGGGAAGAGGCGATGCTCTATTTAAGAGAAGGAATCGATTGCGATGAAGAGGGCGAATATACAGAGAGATCCACTGGTGTATATAATGTTATTAACAATAGATCCCTTATTATAATAGCCCAGGAGCTTAATATGCCTCAACTCTATGAGCATGTAGAAAGAAATCTATCTATGATGTTCCATTATATTGAACCGGATTATTCACTATGCACTATGAATTCACGTAGGCAAGATTATGGCTCTTTAGTCTATCCTGATATATACTATGAAAACTATCTCATTATGGCATCAAAAACAGGAAACCCTCATTTTGCATGGATGTGTGATTTTTGGTTCAACGTCCTCTATCATAAGAACAAGGCAGCAATTTTACCCTATGAAATAAATAAGGCCCCGGGGGCCCCTATGAGCTTTGCAAAATATATGTTGGATATGGGCTTAAAGGAGTTTATTCCTGAGAGAATGGAGGAACCAAGTCTGGATGGTGAGAAGTTTTTCACAAACTCTGGCATAGTCAGATACCGTGATAGAGATATAAGTTGGACATTAGTTAAAGATAAGACTCCATTTTTAAAATTCCAACATGGAGAGGCTAATATCCATGTACGCCTTTCAGCTTCATTTTTCGGTGTTTTGGGGCGATTTATACCCCAAGATATTAGTAAATTAGATGATGGAGGCTATCGTATAAGTTATAAAAAACAATGGGGATATAAGAGGCCCTTCGATGAACCTGTAGATACCAGTGTTTGGGATGAGATGGATCATTCTAAACGAAAAGATGTTATGATGCAAGACTATATTGTAGATATAGATATCCATCCGCAAGAAGATGGTATAATGCTGGGTGTACAGTTAGATGGTGTAGAAAACCTGCCCTATAAATTAGAGTTGCTTTTACAACCAGAAGGATCCATCGATTCTAGAGACTTATCCATGCCTACACTAGAAGGAGGATATACTTTCTTCAAATCTAATAGTATAGCATATACCTTCAATGACTCGAGCATTGAAATTGTTGGAGGCTTTTGTGAACACGAATATGGGCCGGCCATGCGAGGGAGCGATCCGCAAGATCAGAGCATGCACACCCTCTACGTAACAGGCTTTACTAGAGACAGAAGACAGCTTACATTTAAAGCCATAAAGTGATGTGGTAGTCCAATTCTACCTGTATATCCAGATCACGAAATTAAAGAAATCGGGCAAAGCATCGAGAAGACATTTGGAATCAGTAGGGGCAAGAAGGAGAGAATCTTTTGTTAAAATGAGTATCGGGAGATTATAGTATAGAATTTTCCTATTGATATAATCCTATAAATCAGGGAGCTTCTGGGGAAATCCCTTCTTATAACGGGTCGAATCTGTTATAGAGCAGATTCGACTTTTCTTATATATAGGGCATTACTACTTAGGATTAAGCCCCAGTAATATTTACACCACCAGCAAATTTTTGAGAGTCGACTTATCCGGAATTTTTTTGGTAGTTTCCTGGGCAAATCCTAAAATTAAGAGCTGATGACTTTCAAAAATAGCACATATATAAATAGATATATTAAATGCCCAAATAGTAAATTGAATATGATGCCTATACAGGAAACAGCGATAGAGGAGAAATGTCCAGGTTTTTTAATTTAAACTTTACACTTTGCCCGGGCTATTGATTAATATATATAGACGAAAATATTGTAGCACTGTTTTTATTACAATATTTCGATTATATATTAATAGGGGGCGTATTTATGGATAATTCAGTACTAAAATCAGATTTCTACTACGGAGCATTTTTATCTAAGATTATTGACGCTGGCAATAAACCAACTTTAATTAAAAAGGATAGGGTTAGGGGAATATACAGATTAAATAAAGGTACAGAAAATTATTTGGTGTATATAAAATATGCCACTGTTAGGGAAAAACATAGAAGAAGATGGAATTTTACTTACACAGATAATGATATTAAGGAAATAAAGAAATACTCAGATAAGAGCGAAAATATTCTCTTTGTTTTTATATGTACTTATAGAGATTTTAACAATACTGAAATTGGGATAGCCACATTAGAGGAACTGTTAGAATGTATAAGACTGGATTGTACAGTTAATAAAAATAATAGGACAACTATAATTAAAGTTCCCAATAGTCCTGCCTTGAGAATGTATGGTACAAAAAGGGCAGATATGATCAATAATAAGGATAATACAATTCATCTAAGTAGAAGCAGAATAAATGGGTTGTAGTGAATGCTGAAAGTGAAAATGTTGATAGCCTATAAACCAGACCTGCCTATTTATAATAAAATAAAGGAGAGATAGTGAAATGAAGAATAAGAACGGGATAAGAAATACTATAAGTAGATTAACAGCTAAAGAAGCATTTGAATTATACTGGTGCTCTGATGAAAAGATGTTTATATCAAATTTTTATTATAACAATCCACCAATAACAAATATTAAAGATATGTGTAGGATCTATGCAGCAGAATTGCCAGGTAGCGGAGACAACGATATATTATTCTCACTTGAGGAATTGAAACATATAGAGAAATTGCTGTTAGAACATTTAGAAAACTATGTAGATAGCAAAGGGGGAATTGATAATGTAGATGTATATACTGAAGAAGAGCTAGATAAAATAGATGAGGAACAAATTAGGGAAGTGAAAGAATTCATAGCAGAACATTATAGATCGAGAGGGATAAATTATATACCTATAAATGAGATTAATGCCGTAGGACATATCAATAACAAAGATAAGATAATAGAATGTAATCTTTATTTTACTGACTTGGATACGAAAGCACAAGAGGAACTATTAGACTTTGGGAAGAAAGATTATCTGGAGAGATATGGGGATGAAGATATTTTAGAAGAAGTAGAGGCATTAAAAGAAATAGGTATGGAATATGAGACTCTCTTGTCTTTAAGGGTTATGGAGCATATGAAAAGCTATAAATTCATATTTCATATGTAAAATAACATGTAGATGAATCAAATATGGGGCTCCCCAG
>JAAZLT010000082.1 GCA_012799205.1 Clostridiales bacterium | reverse complement strand
TGAGTTTGTCGCCTTCGGGTGAAAATTTTAAAGCATTTATGAATGGTTTGTCAAGGGTGGCGGGAACCCACCAGAAAAACCTAAATTTTTGTCCAAAGTATTGACATAGATCCATCACCATAGTTTACAATTTCATATGTATAACCCACCAAAACCCCTCCTACTTATAAGTAGAATGTTCTTTTCTTCGCCCTCATATATACCCCAAAGCCATATTTATAAAACAGATCAGGCACAGGGATTTCATATTCCCCATACCTGATCTTTGTAAGACTTATATTAAAGTGTAATCTCCCTGCCAAGCTCTGCCGACTTATATATGGCATCCATGGCATCTGCTGTTATAATTGTATTATCTACATTTGCCCTGTTCTTTCTATTGGCATTTACTGCCCTTAAGAAGCTATCTATCTCATCGTAGAATGCATCATTTTTCTCTATATCAGACTTTTCCTCATAGAGCTTACCATCTTTGGTGGTATATAGTGTAAAGTCCCCGCCGTATTCTAGCTTTATTCCACCCTTATCCCCCATAAACTCTATAAACATTCCATCTTCACCAATATTTTGTGCCCATGCCCCATTAAATGTTATAGAAGGTCCAGAGGTTCTGATAAATCCTGTTACAAGTTCTTCTACATCATATATGCCATCATAGTCTGGTGGCCCTGCCCACATATATTCATATACATAGTCTTTCATATCCTCTGCCAGTTTTCCGTATGTGCTGCCAGATACAGTCAACACCTCTTTAGGATTTATACAATAGAATATTAGATCTAAAAAATGTACTCCCCAATCTATCAAGACTCCGCCACCGGCCTTTTCCTTAGTAGTAAACCAGCCACCAAGCCCAGGAATGGATCTATGACGTCTAAACGAGCAGTATATATGATACAGCTCTCCAAGCTCCCCTGCCTCTATCATATCTTTTATCTCATTTACAACTACATTAAATCTATTTACAACCCCTATGTTCAAAATCCTACCGTTTCTATCAGCTGCATCCTTCATATCCCTTACAAGCTCTGCATTTACCGCAGCTGGCTTTTCACATAGCACATGGAACCCTGCATCCAAGCAATCTATGGTCATGGGCGCATGCAAATCATTTGGCGTGCATACAGATACTACATCTATTTCTTTATCATCTAGGAAATCTTTGTAGTCTGTAAGTGCATATGGCACATCAAATTCCTCGGCTACCTCCTTTGCCAAATCCTCCTTAATATCTACCACATACTTTACCTTGGCATTTGGGTTTTTGGCATATGATGGAAGATGTGAATTTCTTGCTATATTACCACACCCTATTACCGCCACAGTCATCTTTTTCATAGTAGATTTACCTCCTTATAAATTAGGTATTTCTATACCTATATTTTCTTTGGCATTTTTATAGCTTATTCTCTCATGAGCTTTTTGGGAAATTTTGCCTCTATCCCTAGCATTATCTAGCCAGCTAGATAGGTTTAAAAACTCAGCTCCCTTATTCTCTGGGGCACATATATCAGTCCCGAAGTAGAGCCTATCACTAAACTCCTCTAGAAAATCATAGCCAAACTCTGGATCTTTAGTAACTGCATTATATCCGCTGCCTGCAGAAAGGTCTGCATGAAGGTTCGGATACCTTCGCATAAGCTCTACTATCCTACCTTCTCCAAAGCCGTCGCCCTTTGGATAGCCGTTTCTATTTTCCTCTGTTACATTGTCTCCTATCTCTGCCCAAAACGGCTGTGAGTGCCCGATAAATATTAGGTCTGGAAACTTTGCAAGCATACTTTCTAGCCGAGGTAGCCCTAATTCATCTACAAGTCCGTAATATCCCCCCATCTTCGGGGCCACATGAAATATTATTGGCATCTGTTGTCTCTGGCAATGGAAGAATAGATTTTGGGCAAATGGATCATCAAAGTAAAAGTTTGCCGTCACTTCACCAAGTCCTTTAGCGCCTCTTTCCTTATAATATGCTATAAAATAGGATAGATCATAATCAGGTGAGTTGCCGCCCATTCTAGGATGAATATTGCAAAACCAATCGAAGTTCTCGGGGTATTTCTCTACAATGGCCATGACTTCTTCATTAGACTGAAGCTGTATAGAGCATTCCACCGCGCCACCAGGCAGTATTACCCCTTTTGATACATTAAGATGCCTATACATATCAATGAGCTCCTCCGGTGATGCATAGGTTGTATCAGCTCCCATCCTAGTTATGCCTTTATACGCTCTGGTATGTACATGGATGTCTACTTTTTGCATAAAACGCACCTCCACATTATAATTTAAGTAGCCCTTCTAGATTTTTATGCATTATATTCTTTTTCTCACCCTCTTTTAGATCAGCAAACTCTAGCCCCTTCATATTAAGCCTGTGTACACAATTGTAAAAGTCCTCTTTCCATCCTGGATAGGTAGGGTTTATAATGGCAAATGGCAAGAAGAAGTCTTCAAATCCCTTTATATCCTCTATGAGCTGTAGATTCCCCTCTTGTACATTCCTATAGAGTACAGAGTCTATAGATGACACGCAGGCCTTTTTTACATTGGCCTCACTTAAATAGCCATATAACCCCTTAGCATCATTATATCTAATCCGTCTAAATGCCCATGAACCTATATAGGTATTTACATCTATTATCATCACTATAACCCCCTGGCCAGATACCTGGTAAATCTCTTATTATTGAGTATCTCAAGCTTATCATCATAGGTAATCCTTGCCGATAATATCTTCCCCACTCCAGCGCAATAGGAGCCATCTGTGCCAAATAGCATTCTCTTAGCTCCTAGAGCCTCTATTGTATCCTCTATTATGCCCTCATCATGCACACTACCGCTGGTGTCTATAAATATATTGGGATGATCTGCTATAGCCTTTATGGCCCATTGCCAATCCCCTCCACCGCCTACATGGGCATGTATTATTATGGCCTCTGGATACTCTATGGCTACTTTTGCAAAATGTGTGCCATCAGATATAAAGGGTTGTTCTTGTGGCATAAAATTGAGCTTCCCTGCATGTTGAAGTATAGGTATATCTAGCTCTATGCACTGTTCTATTAGGCTCCTTACCACAGGGTCTGAGATATGATACTGGTTATACAGCTTCACACCAATCATACCCAGTTCATCTATGCATCTTTTAACCTCATCTAGACTTTCCTTTACATAGCCTGGGTTTACAAATGCCATACCCTTTATCATATCCGGATAGTGCTTCATAGCCTCATATAATACATCATTACACCTTCTCATATCAGTCGGTGTAGGATTACCTCGTGTGAGAGGTAAAGAGCAGACTAAATAATCAGTGTTTGTCTTATGGGCAGCATCTAAGAGCCTTTCAAATCGCTTAATATCTAAATTCTGCCTATCATCAAACCAGACATGTTCATGCCAATTGACTACGATATTCTCCTGAAAGAGCTTCAAATTTATACCTCCTTAAACTTATCAAAGGATCCCCGCTGTATATATCTGAGTAAATGTACCCCATCCCGCGCCAAATTTTCCTGTACCGGCCCTTTTAATATCACAATCATAGCTTAAGCGCTCTGCCTCAAGTTCTTCAATGCTATCTATATCCCCCTGTATAAAGGCCCCAATCCTTTCTTTAGTAGTGGAAAACCTCGCATACAATGCGCCATATCTTGCCTCTAATGTTTCCCAACCAAAGGGTTTATTGTATAGCATCCAGGCTTGCCTATGACTTATTCTTAAGGCATCAAGCCTTTTCATTATCTCTAGACATTCATCTTTCATATCTTTAAGGGTCTTTACATCCTTTTTATCATATGCCCCTTTTAACCGCACTCCAAAGTCTGCCTTTAATTCAAGCACAGCTATAAGCTTTCTTATTACATCGAAGGCAGGTTTTATAGGTCCATCTGTTGGACCCCTGTCCTCAAAATCTTCCCTAAGCTTCTCATAATGGTCCCCAATATCAAGCTCTTTTACATGCTTATCAAAAAGGCCTATTAAAGGATCATTATAGAGTAGGTATCGGGATGCATTATCCGCTTTTAGCTTTAATCTAGGCTCCTCCACCTTACTAAGGGCCAGAAAGTCTTCATAGTTTGCATTGCAGCAGGCATTAAACCTCTTTGCAACGCTTCCCTCATCGTACTCCCCTGAATAGTCAAACTCAGCAAATATTTGTAATCCTGCTAAGGATAGTATTAGATTTGATTCTGCTCCGTTATGCCAAATGGTGGCGAATACATCCTTTATCCCCTTTTCTTTGCATGCATTTAGTGCTGGCAAGGTGTTTTGAAGTGTCAGATCATATACCACACTACCTCCAACCCATGCCCATATTCCCCCTGCAAATATGGTATCATCCCCTAAACATTTATGCTTATCTATATTTATAGTATAAAAGTCTTTACTGTCATTATAGTAATCCCAAAATATCTGTCTTACACCCTCTGGCACATTCTCCTTTATACTATGGTCAAATTCTACACCTAAATCATAGTCAGCCTTGCCTGGCGCTAGCATGCTAAAGAACATATCGCTCCACATCATAGGCTCAAAACCGTATCCCTTTGCCATCTCGGTAATTTTGTCTAGATGTTCTAAAAATATATCTATCTGGTCTCTATAGCCATTTCTAACAAGGTATTGCCCCCGTCCTAGGGCATGAGCCTCATCCATTCCCATATGTAATCTCTTAGTGGTAAAACACTCAGATATTGACTTTAACATATCGTCTATGAGCTTATAGGTCTCCTCTTCTCCCACTAGTAAAATATTTGGCATATCTTTATATGGCGCTGCACATCTCCAGCGAAGTGCTGTGGTTAAATGCGCTAAGAATTGTACACAAGGTATTAGCTCTATTCCAAATAAAAGGGCATATGAATCAATATCCTTTATCTCTTCCTTTGTATATCTTCCTCTCATGTAGCAGAAATATGGCCTATCTTCAATTTCATATGTATCTTCTGTATATAGCATGAGTGTATTAAGTCCCATAAGCGCCATTCGCCTTATCATAAACTTTATAGTCTCCGGGCGCATAACTGCATTTCTGGATACATCTAACATTCCACCAATGTGGATAAAAAGAGGTGTTTCACTTCGAGAGATATTATCATTTCCCTCTTTTAACTCCTCAATTAAGATCCCTAAGCCTCTAAAAAACCTGGCACTGTCGCTTCCATACCTTATAGTAGCCAGACCTGGCTGTGCATTTACACTTACAATTTCCCCTTCATCCATAATAGCCTGTACAACTACATCTGCATCTTCTCTTTCTGAGATTGTAAATCCTAATTCACAAGATAGTTCTTTAATTCCCCTCTGAAGCTTACCTACATCTTTGAAATGAAGTTTCATATGTAAAGCCCCCCTTTATGGTTCTAAGCCCAATTATACCATAAACTAAAGTAACTATGGACAAATATTGTTTGTACATAGTTACTAATATTATAAAAAGAACCTAATCATACTACGATCAGGCTCTCTCGAAATATGTGTATTTTAAAGCGATTATTCCTGGCTTATGGAACCTGTAGGACATACATCCATACATGCACCACAATCTGTACAAAGATCTGGATCTATCACATATATGTCACCCTCAGATATTGCATC
>JAAZLT010000081.1 GCA_012799205.1 Clostridiales bacterium | reverse complement strand
CTTCAGATCGGCCATGGCCGCGATGGTCAAAACGATAGGTTCCAATGTCAGCTTCATGGAAGAGGTTTGCAAAATAATCATATCGACCTTGGTGTTCACATAATCCGTGTACAACTACTGCCACAGCCTTACAATTGTCCGGCACTTCTTTGTTAAGATACAATTTTGTGTTGTCAAATGAAGAAATTAATTTTTCCATGATAAAGCCTCCTATATAATGTGTTTAAAATCCTATAATGGGATAGTCTTTAAAGTGAAGTTTTGTATCAATATGGCTTAGATGTATATGAAAATTACTTGGTTTTATATGTAAATTATATCATATTGTAATTGGCATTGAAAGCTTAAGATGCGAAGGAATAAAAGACTAAATATATAGAAAAGGATTAGGTACATTGCAGAAAACAAGATTCATGCTCCATATATAGGGTATATATAAGTCATATAAGAAAGTAAGTTCATTTAAAGTTGATTTCTATATAACCACAAGCTATATTTAATCAAGAGAGGAGCGAGAAAAAGAATGGATAAGAGGACAGGCGTTGTAACAATGGGAGGAAACCCAGTAACCTTGGTCGGAAAAGAGATAGAGGTAGGGGATATAGGACCAGATTTTACGGCTCTCACAACGGATCTAAAGTCATATTCTCTAAAAGATGCAGGAGATAAGGTAAAGATAATTAGCGTAGTACCCTCACTAGACACTGGAGTATGTGAGTTTCAAACTGTTAAATTCAATAAAGTAGCAGCAGATCTAGGAGACGTAGTAATATTGACTATAAGTGTAGATTTGCCCTTTGCGCAGAAACGATTTTGTGGGGCCAAGGGAATTGATAAGGTGATAACTCTATCAGATCATAAGGATCTATCTTTTGGGCTCAACTATGGATTTGTCATGGAGGAGTCAAGGCTTCTTAGTCGAGGGATAGTTATATTAGATAGAGACAATGAAGTAAAGTATGTGGAGTACGTAAGGGAAGTGGGAGAACATCCAGACTATGATAGAGCTATAGCAGAGGTAAAAAAACTAGTATAGGCACTGGGGAAATTGGTGCGTCCAATAAGAAAAGGCATTCAGCTTAAAGGCTGGGTGCCTTTTCTTATTTATCTTATAGTTGTAGGCAGATATATGGAAAATAGGCTTAAAGGCTGAAATATTGGGTATATATAAAGCATATGTGTTAAGATACGGATATTATTATAGTAAGAGAAAGAGGCAAGATACATTATGAAAAGATATAATATGGAAGAGTTAAACAAGATGACAATTGAGATGCTTGAACGAAGGGGAGTAACCGTAGAAGATATAGGTAGATTAGTGATGGATCTTCAAAAGAGATACTATGATGACCTAACCCTAGAGACCTGTATAGAGAATGTAGAGGCAGTACTTAGGAAGAGGGAAATAATACATGCAATTTTGACAGGTATAGCCCTTGATGAATTAGCCGAGAAGAAACTTTTACCTGAGCCACTTCAAAGTATTGTAGAATCAGATGAGCCACTATACGGTATAGATGAGATTATTCCCCTATCCATAGTGAATGTCTATGGGACCATAGGCCTTACAAACTATGGCTATTTAGACAAAGAGAAGATAGGTATAATAAAGGAATTAGATGAAGAGAAGGGCGAGAGTGTAAATACATTTTTAGATGATCTAGTTGCTGCGATCGCAGCTGCAGCAGCCAGTCGAATAGCTCACTCTATTAGGGAATGACCTAGGAGAGGGTGGTGTAGCAAAGTCAAATGAAGAGAAATTTAGAAAAGCTGAGCAATTATACATTTTACGCAGGGTTCTTAGCGGCGATATATGCCTTATATAAAGTTTATGTAAATAATAGGGAATTACCACCTGGAGTCTGTCCCATAGAGAACAATCGCCCAATGCTGATTGTGGCGATAGTATTACTTACCATATCGTTTTTATTATCTTTGATACATGATGTTAAGAGAAATAGTTAGATATTTGATAGATGTATCCTAAACTAAATAAGTTGGAGCTCATAGCCTCTATTAAAGCGCTATGAGCTTTTCTATTATATGTCTATGTCTTTGCTTTTTATGCTATAATATAGGTATGATTTGCGCTCATAGAGCAATATATCCTTAGTGGAGGGAAAGAGATGAGACAGAATTATCATAAGATAATGCTAAGTGAAATAGAGAATATTATCAGCCAAGATAGACATCCAAGGCTTCTGCTGCACAGCTGTTGTGCACCTTGTAGCTCTTATGTGCTGGAATTTTTGGCTGAATATTTTGATATAGAAGTTTTCTTTTTTAATCCTAATATCTATCCGGAAGCTGAATACAAAAAGAGGTTAGAAGAGCAAATTAGACTCATATATGAAATGGGTTTAAACTACAAGGTAGTAGGTACACAACATGAGAACCATATGTTTTATGATGCGGTAAAGGGCTATGAAAAGCTGGGTGAAGGCAGTGAGCGCTGTCATCGCTGTTTTGAACTTAGGCTAGATAGGACTGCTCGATATGCAAAGTCAAATGACTTTGACTATTTTACCACTACATTGACAATAAGTCCCCTGAAAGATGCAGCAAAGCTAAATGAAATAGGGCAGAGATTAGGGGAAGAATATGGTATCAAATTTTTAAATTCTGACTTTAAGAAGAACGATGGCTATAAACGCTCTGTGGAGCTATCAAAGGAATATAATCTATATAGGCAAAACTATTGTGGCTGTGTATTTTCTAAGCAGGAATATATAGAAAGACTGAATAATAAAGATAAGCAACTATAATGGAATTGGTTTTAAAAATTTTCAAATGTCATATAGAGCTTACTAGTATGGAGGGAACTATGGATGTTTACATTACCTTTACTGAAAGAAGGAGATACAGTCGGCATAATTGCCTGTTCTGATGGAATAGAGTATGGCCAGAGGGCAAAGATTGAAGAATTAATTTCAGTATTCAATGCATGGGACTTAGAAGTAGATGTAGCGACGACAATATATAGGAGAAATAGCTTTTTTAGTGGACCTCCTAGAGAGCGGGCAGATGAGCTCAATAGATTATTTGCTGATGATAACATTAAAGCAATATTTGATGTTTCAGGGGGAGATTCTGCCAACCATATGCTACCATATATAGATTTCGAAATGATAAAGGCTAATCCCAAGCCGTTTTTTGGATTGAGTGATCTATCTGTAATATTAAATTCACTATATACAAAGTCCAATATGAACACATATCACTACTATATTATGAACTTAGTTCGGGAATATAAAGCTGAGCAGAGGAAAAATTTCTACAATTCTATTTTTGAAGGAAAGAGCGATCTATTTGACTTTAGCTATTATTGGATTCAAGGAGAGAAGCTAGAGGGGCAAGTTCTTGGTGGCAATTTGCGATGTTCCCTAAAGTTGGTTGGAACAGAATATTTCCCGGACTTTAGAGACAAGGTCATCTTGCTAGAGAGCTTAAGTGGAAGAGCCAATAGGTTGACTTCTCTTATGACCCAATGGTCACACATTGGCTGCTTTGATAAGTGTGCAGGAATCATACTAGGCACGTTTACAGAGCTAGAGGAACATTATGAGTTTCCCATTGTGAAAGAGTATATATTGGAGCTTACTAAAGATAGAAAGGTTCCAATAGCAAAGACTGACGAGATAGGTCATAACCCTGATAGCAAGGCTATAGTGATAGGTGGGGAGGTTGCACTAGCGTAGAATTCGCAAGTATTATAGAGTTTGTAGGAGAATATAGGCATTTTAAGCTATAGAATATGATATAATATAAGGCATAAATTAAGGATGACACAGAAACTACAAATAAAAGAAAGACTTTTAGAGAGGGGGATGAATATGGCGAAAACCGTAAAGGTTCCGGTAAAAAAGGAAATATGGTATTGGGCACTAAGAGAATCTCAGAAGGATGAAGATGAGATTCTTTATAGATTTCCTAAAATAGATAAGTGGATTGCCGGGGAGGAAAGTCCT
>JAAZLT010000080.1 GCA_012799205.1 Clostridiales bacterium | reverse complement strand
TAGCATCAATACTAATACCAAAAGATATAGTATATTACTGCCTAACACTGTGGGCCTATTAGGCCCTTTAGAAAATTCTCTATAGTTTTCATCCATAAAACTAAATACCCCCATCCCTTCTTACTACCCCTATATTTATTTATCCTATATGATATACATTCCCTGCCCTATCTCTATATGTCATATCTAAGACTATATCCTCTCCAATGGCTATATCGTTGGATCTTAGATAATCCGAGACAGTCTCATGAGCAAGATTTGGTGCGTTATTTTTTTCGCTTAAATGAGCAAGTAGAAGATGAGTCACATTTCCCTTAGCAAGCTCTACTGCAACCCCTCCTGCATCTTCATTAGATAGATGCCCCCTAGTTCCCCTTATACGCCTTTTGAGATGATAAGGGTAGGGCCCGTTAGCTAACATATCTATATCATGATTTGCCTCAAGTAGTACCACATTAGAATCTTTCATCTTATCTATAATTTTCTTATTAGTATACCCCAGATCTGTGGCTATACTAATTTTACTACTTCTATAATAAAAGCAAAACCCAACCGGATCTGCCGCATCATGAGGGATAGAAAAGGGGGAGACATTTATATTATCTATGTAAAAGTCCATATCATTATAAAAAAGTCTCATATTCTTTGGAGATAATGCCCCAAGCCTTTTCTCCATTTGCTCCCAAGTCTTTTCATTTGCATATATTGGTATATCAAACTCTCTAGATAAAACCCCAGCGCTTTGTATATGGTCTGTATGCTCATGAGTTATTACAATAGCGCCTATACTATCCGGCTTAACCCCTATATGCTTTAAGGCGGTCTTTACCTTTATACCGCTTAGGCCACTATCTACTAGTATATGCGTTTTATCATTACCTATATACGTAGCATTCCCGCTACTGCCACTAAAAAGTGAACAAAGCTTTATATACATATCTATAACATCCTTATAATCATAGTGCAAAAAAGTAAACTAGGACCATTTTATCATCCAAGGGATACATATGCAATCTTAACTGGAAAGTTTCTAAGAAAATGCATGTTTAATAGTATATTTTTTGATATAGTATAGACAAGGAGGCGATTATATGAGGCAAATCTATGTAGATTCCATAGTGAGTACGGTCAAGGAGCTTTGTGTAGATGCTTGTGTAAATCTTGGGGATGATGTAAAAGCCCTATTACATAAGGCAAAACAAAATGAGGTCTCTCCCTTTGGCAAGGATATACTAGATCAGCTACTTAAAAATGTTGATATAGCCAAAAAGGAGCAAATACCTATGTGTCAAGATACTGGCATGGCAGTCTTTTTTCTAGAGCTTGGACAAGATGTACATATAGTTGGTGGAGACCTAAAAAAAGCCATAGATGAGGGCGTAAGACAGGGCTATAGGGATGGATATCTAAGAAAGTCTGTATTAGACCCTCTTACAAGGATAAATACAAATGATAATACGCCGGCTATATTGCATACCGAGATAGTGCCTGGTGATAAGCTTAAAATTAGCTTTGCACCAAAGGGCTTTGGAAGCGAAAATATGAGTGCGGTAAAGATGCTAAAGCCTTCAGATGGGATAGAGGGCATAAAGGCATTTGTAGTTGATACCGTAGAGAGAGCAGGTGCAAATCCTTGCCCACCCATAATACTTGGCATAGGCATTGGAGGCACCATGGAAAAGGCGGCATTACTCGCTAAGAAGGCCCTATTAAGAGATGCAGGAAGGAAAAGTTTTGACCCTTATATATCAGAGCTTGAGGATGAGCTTTTAGATCTTATAAATAAGACAGGCATTGGTCCTCAAGGGCTCGGAGGGGTTAATACAGCGCTGGCAGTACATATATTGACATATCCAACACATATTGCAGGGCTGCCCGTAGCTGTAAATGTGCAGTGCCATGCTGCACGCCATAAAGAGGCAATACTTTGAGGAGGTATTTAGTATATGACAAATATAATCAAGGCTCCCATAGTAAAAGAAGAGATAGAGAATTTGAAGGCAGGGGATACTATATATTTAACCGGAACTATACTTACAGGCAGAGACTCCGCACATAAGAGACTTATAGATATATTAGATGATGGTAGGGATCTTCCTATAGATATAAAAGATCAGGTGATATTTTATGTAGGTCCTACCCCAACGCCGCCAAATAGGCCCATAGGCTCCGCAGGCCCTACTACAAGCATTAGAATGGATGCCTATACACCGAGGCTACTAGATCTTGGATTAAAGGGTATGATTGGTAAAGGTGAAAGATCTAAAGAGGTAAAGGATTCTATAATTAAAAATAGGGCCATATACTTTGCCGCCACAGGAGGCGCAGGTGCCCTAATATCTAAATCTATAAAATCCTCTAAAGTTATAGCATTTGATGAACTGGGCACAGAAGCTATTAGAGTTTTAGAGGTGGTTGAGATGCCCCTTATAGTGGCAATTGATACTAAGGGCAATGATCTATATGAAATAGGCAGATCCAAATATAAAAGATAATAAGGGCAGGGAATGCTCCCTGCCTGTTTTATACATCTATACTACCAAAGAGCGGTCCTCTACCCTCTCTATATCCGCACCTAATCTTATAAGCTTTCTCTCTATATTTTCATAACCTCTATCTATATGATATATGTTTTCAATCTCAGTTACGCCTTCGGCTACAAGCCCTGCTATGATAAGGGCAGCGCCGGCCCTAAGATCCGTTGCCGAAACCTTTGCCCCGATAAGCTCATCTACCCCTTCAATTATAGCTGTCCTACCATCTACTTTTATTTCAGCGCCCATCTTGGTAAGCTCTGCTACATGTCTATAGCGCCCTTCCCACACGCTCTCTGTTATTATACTTGTGCCATTTGTAATACATAAAAATACTGTCATAGGCTGCTGAAGATCTGTGGGGAATCCAGGATAGGGAAGAGTCTTTATATTGACGCCCCTAGGGTCAGTACAACCTATTACCCTTACATCTTCATCGCCTTCTATAACCTTTGCGCCGGTCTCGAGAAGCTTTGCAGTTATAGCCTCCAAGTGCTTTGGTATTACACCCTCTACTGTCACATCTCCGCCTGTGGCAGCAGCAGCTACCATAAATGT
>JAAZLT010000079.1 GCA_012799205.1 Clostridiales bacterium | reverse complement strand
TGGTAACCGCAGATCCAGACCTTTTTGATCGTCTAGGCTCTCTGGTGAACAAAATCGGAGAAGGCGAGCCTCTTAAGGGGCTACGAGATGAGATAGACGAAATTATAAACAGAATAAAGCCTAAATAATTTAGAGGGGCTTACCCCTCTAAATTATTTTAAGGTTAAGGGGAGGTTTACAATTTGAAGGACATTGAAAAAATTAGTATAGGCCAGGGTATAAACTTATATATCTTAAATACAGATAAGTTTAAAACTGTATCCATAAGCTATTGCTTTCATCGAGATCTAGATGAAGACTATACATATAATGCACTACTTCCAGCGGTAATGAGAAGAGGCTCTAAGGATTTTAAGGCTTTAAAGGATATAGAAAGATATCTTGAAGGCGAATATGGCACCATATTTGATGTAGGGGTGCAAAAACGGGGCGAGAGACATCTTCTAAGATTTTCTGTAGATGTGATAAACGATAGCTTTTTACCTAATGAAAATGCAGGGCTTGTGGCTAGAGGATTTGAGTTTTTAAACAGTATTATAAATAGGCCTGTGCTAGAAAATGGTGTCTTTAAAGCAGATTATGTGGCTCAAGAAAAACAAAACCTTAAAAATAGTATAGAGTCCCTTATAAACGATAAGATGGGCTATAGCATAGAGAGGCTCATAAGAGTTATGTGCCAGGATGAGAAATATAGCAGGTATGTACATGGAAGTGTGGAAGATCTAGAAAAAATAGACGCTGCATCTCTTTATAAGGCTTATGAAGATGTAATAGCATCTAGCCCTTTAGATATATTTGTAGTAGGGAACGTAGATGGACTTGATATAGAGTCTATTGTAAAAAATAGCCTGGATTTAAATAAAAGGGTTGTAAAGGCCATTCCAAAGCCTATAATCAAAAAACTTATAAAAGAACCTAAAGAGCATATTGAAAGCCTGGATATAAACCAGGGCAAGCTAAACCTAGGATTTAGGACAGGTGTTTGCCCAGCTAGTGAAGAATACTATCCATTGGCTATATGCTCTTCTGTCTTTGGTGGAGGACCACATTCAAAGCTATTTATAAATGTAAGGGAGAAGGCTAGCCTGGCCTATTATGCATTTTCACGATTAGACAGCTTTAAAGGGCTTATGCTAGTAGGTGCTGGAATAGATTTTGATAACTATGATGTAGCAGTAGATATAATAAAGGAGCAGTTTCAAGATTTAAAAAGTGGCAAGATTACAGACAAAGAGATAGACGCATCTAAAAAGATCATTACAGGCTCTATGAAAGGTATTAAAGATCAGTCTGGTAGAATTATAAACTATTACCTGGGAAATGTGATAGCAGGTAGGGATACTACAATTGATGAGAGCATAGATAGGATAAATAGCGTAACATTAGACGATGTAAAAGCAGTAGCTGAAAAAATTGAACTTGATACCATATACTTTTTAAAAAATTAGGAGAGGGGATTAGTATATTATGAGACAGATCTTAGAAAGTGATATACTAGGCGAAAAGATTCACTTTAAAAGGCTGAAAAATGGTCTAGATGTCTATGTGCTCCCAAAGCCTGGCTTTTATAGAAAGTCTGCAATATATGCTACAAAATATGGTTCCAATGACATATCCTTTGTAGTGCCAGGTGAGAGCCAAGTTACAGATGTACCCCTTGGAATTGCACATTTTCTAGAGCATAAGGCATTTGAAGAGCCAGAAGGTGATGTATTTGAGATGTTTTCCAATCTAGGCGCTGATCCTAATGCATCCACAGGCTATGATGCTACCTCATATTATTTTACAACTACAGAAAACTTTTATGAATGCTTGGACCTATTGATAGGCTTTGTAAATAGACCATACTTTACAGATGAAAATGTGGAGAAAGAAAAAGGAATAATTACACAAGAGCTATTAATGTATGAAGATAATGCTCATTGGATGGTGTATTTTAATCTTTTAAGAGGACTCTATGAAAGACACCCTGTGAGAAATGACATAGGAGGCACTGTAGAGTCTATAAAAGCTATAGACAAAGATATGTTATACAGAACTTATAATACATTTTATCATCCATCTAATATGGTAGTATTTGCTGTAGGGGATATAGATCCTGAAAAGATGTTTGAACAGGTAGAGTCTCACTTTAAAGAGGATTTAAAAGAACAAGGGAAAATTGAAAGAATGACAACCCAGGAGCCTGAAGAGGTTTTTCAAAGAGAAATAAGGCATAAGATGCCTGTTTCAAGGCCATTATTTGCGATCGGGTATAAGGATACTCCTATTAATAAAGGCGGCAAGGAACTACTTAAAAAAATTATTGTAAACGGTATAGTCTCAGACATGACCATAGGCTCCACTTCGGATCTATATAGCCAGCTATATGAAGAGGGGCTTATAGATGGCTCCTTTGGTGGTGGATATACAGGGGAGATGGATTATGCCTATATGGTGCTATCTGGTGAGACTGCTAATGTGGACTTGCTTATAGAAAGGCTACAGGATGGCATAGATGATATAAAGAAAAAGGGACCTGATAAGGATCTATTTTTACAGGCTAAAAGAGGTAGAATAGGTAGATTTATAAGATATTTTGATTATGTAGGCGGACTTGGACCATTGTTTGTATCACTATATATAAAAGAATCCAACCTATTTGATTATATTGAAGTTTTAGATAGTATAACCTACGAAGATGTAAAAGCAGGGCTGGAGACTGCCTTTGACGAAAAGAGAAGAGTAGTATCCATAGTAGAGCCGTAAGCTTAGCTATAAAATTTTGTTTCTTAGGCTAAAGATAGGGTAACTAATGTAGAGCATAAAGGGGGGAGAATATTATGAATCCAATTGCTTTTTATATATTGGGCCGACCCATATATTGGTATGGGATAATAATAGCCACTGCATTTTTAATTGGAATATATCTAGCTATGGACTATGCAGAAAAGCTAAAATATAATCCTGAGACAATACTTGATTTTTGTCTCTTTGCCATTCCCTCTGCAATTGTAGGGGCCAGGCTTTATTATGTTATATTTTCATGGGATGCATATAAGCATAATCTAGTAGACATAATAAAGATATGGGAAGGTGGCCTTGCCATATATGGTGGCGTCATAGGTGGAGTTATAACGGCCATAATCTTTTCCAAAGTGAAGAGCTTACCATTTTGGGATATTATGGACATATGCGCTCCAAGTCTTATATTTGGGCAGGCAATAGGCAGGTGGGGCAATTTTTTTAACCAAGAGGCCTATGGCAGAGCTATAACAAATCCTAAATGGCAATGGTTTCCTGCAGCGGTTTTTATAGATGCCCAAGGCAGCTGGCATATGGCCACATTTTTTTATGAATCCATGTGGAATCTTTTAGTATTTAGTATACTTCTTTATATGAAAAGACATAGAAAGTTTTCCGGCCAAATGTTTGTATTATATCTAGTGTTATATTCATGTGGCAGGTTTGTAATAGAAGGACTTAGGACAGATAGCTTATATTTAGGCGCATTTAGAGTATCCCAGCTTTTGAGTTTTGTACTTATAATATTTGGAGTTTCTTGGCTTTTGATTCAAAGGCGCAGACAAAAAGAATAAATTTATCTTTTGGTCAGCTT
>JAAZLT010000006.1 GCA_012799205.1 Clostridiales bacterium | reverse complement strand
GAAAAACACAGCCGTAGTATCTCATAGATCAGGTGAGACAGAGGATACTACTATTGCAGATCTAGTAGTGGCTATGAATGCAGGACAGATAAAAACTGGCGCACCATCTAGGACGGATAGAGTTGCAAAATACAACCAACTACTTCGCATAGAAGAAGAACTAGGCGAAACTGCAATATATGCAGGCCTTGATGCATGGTATAATTTAAAGGACAAATAAAAAGACATACCAAAACCCGTCAGTTTTACCTCTGACGGGTTTAGATAATTTGGGAAATGCCAATTGCCTTTTTGTATTTCCTATGATAGAATGTGTCTATGCTTGTGAGGAGGGGAATATTATGCCAGTTTTAAATGGAATATTTACAGTGCTCTTGATAATTGCTGAATTATTTCTGATTGCAGTAGTATTATTGCAGCCGGGTAAAAGCGCTGGAATATCAGGTGCTATCTCTGGGGGAGCCGAGACATTCTTCGGTAAACACAAGGCTAAAACTTTTGAGGGCCGGTTACAATTTTTGACTAAGGTCAGCGCTGCTGCATTTATTATACTTACCATAGTGCTGAGTTTTATGAATAAATAACCTGAAACGACCGAATAGAAGTAGGTCGTTTTTTTAATACTAATTTGGGAAATGATATAAACAGGATATGACATGAGGTGTAAATTTATGAATGTTAAGAATAGAATAAAAGAATTATATGATAGTGAGGATATGAATCCACTATACCTAGATCAACTTATGGGGCTATTAGATATAGAGGATCAACAACGCAGTATGTTAGAAGATGTATTAGAGGAAATGGTAGAGGATGGAGAACTTGTTAAGACTCGTAAGGGAAAATATGCCTTACCATCGACACTAGGTATGTTAGTTGGTAGAATACAAGGAAATCCAAAAGGATATGGTTTTTTCATACCAGATGATAAAGGTATGGATGATGTATTTATCTCACCCGAGCATATGAATAGTGCTATGCACAATGATAGGGTACTTATAAGACTTCTTAGTAAAAGAGGGTATGACGGCTTATCTAGAGAGGGAGATATAGTTAAAATATTAGAGCGTGCCAATAAGACCGTGGTAGGTACTTTAGAGAGAGACAGAGGTTTTGGGTTTGTAATACCAGATGATTCCAAGATTAGTAATGATATATTCTTGCCAGCTAATGCCATGGGAGATGCCAAGACTGGACATAAAGTTGTAGTAGAGATAACCAAATGGCCCCTTAGGAGAAGAAATCCAGAGGGCAAAGTAATTGAGATACTTGGTCACAAAGATGATGCGGGGACGGATATACTATCTATAATAAGACAGTTTGATCTGCCTGGGGAGTTTTCTAAGGATGTAGTATTACATGCAGAAGATATTGCAAGACCCGTTAAAGAAGATGAGGTAGCCAAGAGGCTAGATCTTAGGGAACTTTCAGTGTTTACTATAGATGGCGAAGATGCTAAAGATTTTGATGATGCTGTATCAATAGAAAGGCTTTCAAATGGCAACTATAAACTAGGTGTTCACATAGCAGATGTAACCCATTATGTAAAGGACGGAAGTGTCATAGATATAGAGGCATATAAGCGGGGAACTAGTATCTATTTGGTGGATCGGGTTATACCTATGCTACCCCAAAAACTTTCAAATGGTATATGTAGTTTAAATCCTAATGAAGATAGGCTAGCAGTGAGTGTGTTTATGGAAATTGATAACAAAGGTAATGTCATAAACCACAGTGTTCACGAGAGTATAATTTGCTCTAAAGCCAGAATGATCTATGATCATGTTACTTATGTACTTGAAGCTGAGAATGTGGATGATTTAGATAATAATATATTCGATACTTATATTCCCTATATAGATGAGTTGAAGCTTATGGAAGAACTTTGTGGTATATTGAACAACAAGCGAAAAAAGCGCGGGAGTATAGATTTTGATACTCAGGAGACACGGATTGACCTTGATGATGATGACAAACCTATTTCTATTTTTCCTGAGCAAAGGGGGATATCAAATAGAATTATAGAAGAATTTATGATTGTGACCAACGAGACCATTGCAGAGTATATGCATTGGGGTAATATCCCATCTATATTTAGAATACATGAGGAGCCAGATAGGGAGAGAGTCGAGGAATTCAACAGATTTATATATAATTTTGGCTATCATTTAAAGGGTGTAGGAAGCGATAGCATTCATCCTAAAGTGTTCCAGGAACTTTTAGATGGCATAAAGGGCAAAAAGGAAGAGCGCATAATAAATGATGTAGCATTAAGAGCTATGAAGAAGGCTATATACAGCCCAGATAGTTTAGGTCATTTTGGACTGGCATCTAAATTTTATTGCCATTTTACATCACCTATACGAAGATATCCGGATTTAATGGTGCACAGAATATTAAAAGAGGTAATCCATGGGGAATTAGATGGCCGAGAGGCTAAGAGACTTGAAGAAACTCTACCAAATATAGCAAACCATTGCTCAAAACGTGAAAGGATCGCTGAGGAGGCTGAGAGAGAGACATCTAATCTAAAAAAATGTGAATATATGTTAGATAAGATAGGATGGAGGTATAGCGGAATAATATCAGGTGTAACCAACTATGGTATATATGTACAGCTTCCAAATACCATAGAAGGATTTGTTGCATATAGAACTATAGACTACGATTATTATATATATGACGAAAAGAATTATTGCGCTGTAGGTGAGAGGACCCGTATGGTATATAGACTAGGGGATGCTATAGATATAAAGGTACAAAATGTGGATATGTCCTCAAGAAATATAGACTTTGTAATTGCAGAATCGTAATATAGGTCAAAATTGTCACCATATTATGTAAGATATTAAATATTTGCTATGATAGAATCAATATTACTACTTATAATTCCATTAGGGGGTATATTGATGTCCAGACCAGTACGTTTTGGTATTGTAGGCTGCGGAGTTATCTCGAGGTGGCATGCAGATTCTATTGAAAGCATTGATAATGCAAAGCTAATTGGGGCAACCGATCCAAATACAGACGCTCTTCACAGCTTTATACAGGATTACGGCATAAAAGGCTTTGCCACGCTAGAAGAGATGTTAAAATCTGATGAAGTAAATGCTATTAGCATATGTACACCGAGCGGGCTTCATGCTCCTCAGGCTATATTGGCTGCAAATTACGGAGTAAATGTTATAGTGGAAAAGCCAATGGCCATTACGCTACGGGAGATTGATGAAATAATAAGGGCATGTGAAAAGAGTGGTATTAAATTTTCAGTGATATCCCAGCTGCGATTTTCAGAAACAGTGCAAAGAGTAAGACAAGCTGTCAAAGAAAAAGAGATAGGCGATGTAATGCTATGCGATTTATATATGAAATATTACCGTTCACCTGACTATTATGCTTCTAGTAGTTGGAGAGGCACATGGGATATGGATGGCGGGGGCGCATTGATGAACCAAGGCATACATGGCATCGATGTGCTTCAGTACATAATGGGGCCGGTCAAGTCTATATTTGGGCAGATACGAACCCTCACACATGCCATAGAGGGTGAGGATACTGCTACCGCAATATTAGAGTTTCAAAATGGTGCCCTAGGCGTTATAGAAGGAACCACATCTGTATATCCTGGCTATTCAAGACGCATCGAAATCCATGGAGATCAGGGGAGTATAATTTTAGAGGAG
>JAAZLT010000078.1 GCA_012799205.1 Clostridiales bacterium | reverse complement strand
GTGATTTTATGTCTAAAAATAGACCCAATGTGATTTTAGTATATGCAGATGATCTAGGCTATGGAGATCTTTCTTGTTATGGTGGAGTAGGAGTTGAAACCCCAAATGTAGACAGGCTTTTAAAAAATGGTATTAGGTTTACCGATGGCTACTCTACATCAGCGGTGTGTACACCGGCACGGTATAGCCTCTTAACAGGAGAATACCCCTTTAGAAATCCAAAAACTCATATCTTACCAGGTGATGCTGCGTGCATAATAGACAAAGATAAATTAACCTTACCTAAAGTATTTAAAAATGCAGGTTATAATACAGCTGTAATTGGCAAATGGCATCTTGGGTTGGGGGATGGCAGTATAGATTGGAATGAAAAGATCACCCATACCCCGAATGATGTGGGATTTGATTATTCATTTATTTTTCCCGCTACAAATGACCGCGTTCCCTGCGTATATATAAAAGACAGAGAGGTAGTAGGATTAGATCCTGATGACCCAATAGAAGTATCGTATGAGGCCGAAAATCCCTACGATGACATTGTAACAGCTACAAAAAATCCGGAACTACTTAGGATGAAGCATAGTCATGGGCATGATCAAAGCATAGTGAATGGTGTAGGTAGGATTGGATATATGCGAGGTGGCAAAAAAGCTACCTGGCGGGATGAGGATTTGGCAGAGACATTTTTAGATGAAGTAAAGGGATATATTACAGAAAGCGGTCAAGATCCGTTTTTCATATTCTATGCATTGCATCAACCTCATGTGCCTAGGGTTCCAAATGAACGTTTTGCTGGAAAAAGCAAGCTTGGACCAAGGGGAGATGTGATTTTGGAGCTGGATTGGTGTGTAGGAGAGCTTTTAGACCACCTTGAAGCAGAAGGTGTGCTTGAGGATACTATAATAATATTTTCAAGCGATAATGGGCCAGTATTGGATGATGGTTATATGGATGATGCAGAGAGACTGAATAAGATGTCTGTTCATAAGCCGGCTGGAGCTTTGCGGGGAGGCAAATATAGCAAATTCGATGGCGGGACTAGAGTACCCTTTATAGTGTCTTGGGCATCCCATATAAAACCTCAGACATCTTCAGCCCTTATAAGTCAGGTAGACATACTTGCCTCTTTTGCATCTATGTTAGATGTAGATCTAGAAGACTTTGCACCAGATAGTATGGATATGATAGATACTCTTTTAGGAGAATCTCATAGGAACAGAAAAGAGATTTTAGCAGAGGCATTAAATAAGAGTCATTTTCTAAGGCAGGGGAAGTGGACATATCTGCAGCCATCAGAAGGACCAGCGATTAAGCCGTATACAGATACAGAGACAGGCTCTTCTCTTGATCCCCAGTTATATAATATGGAATATGATATTGGCCAGAGAGAAAACGTTGCCCAGTTTCATATGGATATAGTTAAGGAAATGGATGCACGAATAGAGGAGATTAAAGCAAGTGAGCGCACAAGAAAATAATGAAGATCTGAGGAGGGAATAGAGTGAAACAATTTGTACATGCAACAATTCAGGTGAAGGACTTGGAAAAGTCACTAGCATTTTATCAGGATATAGTAGGGCTTCCTATAGCTAGGCAATTTGTATCAGGTGGTGATACGGAAATAGTTTTTTTAGGTGAAGGCGAGACCCTAGTAGAGCTTATTTACATTGAGGGGGGCGAAGATACTAGTATAGGCAATGGAATAGCTCTAGGATTTGGAGTCAATTCATTAGATGAGACAATGGATTTTGTAAAAGATAAAGGGATTGAAATACATAGCGGCCCTTTTGAGCCAAATCCCACTACTAGATTCTTCTATGTACTAGATCCAGATGGACTTAAGATCCAATTTATAGAACAAAAGTAGAAAAGAATGTAAATTTCACACATATTATGATAAAATTAAAGGCAATCAACCTATCTTATAAGTTGGTTGCCTTTAATTTTTTGCAGATCTAGATAAATTTGGAGGTGCAAAATATGAATACTGATCCAGAGAAAGTTAATATAGTTAAACTTAAGAGTATAGAAAATGGGATAGAATTGTCTATGATAAAGGGCTTATTAAATGATAATGACATACCATTTATAATACGGTATAAAGATGCTGGCGGACATATGCGCATAGTCGCCGGTAGCTCACTCTTTTTTGGAGCAGATATAATGGTAGTAGAGGATGACTATGGTAGGGCGAAGAATCTACTAGGACCTATCGGCTTTGGCTAAGGAGTGTAGATGCTTTAAATATAAATTTTTAGATTTATGTAAAAAGGTTGTAAGATATTTTGAATTGATGCGTCTTATATATGAGGGGGTGAAAAAGTGACGGAACTTGAAAGCCTATATAAGATGTATTTTAAAGATGTCTATCTCTATATCATGAGTATATCTAAAGATCAGCATATAGCTGAAGATATAACCGCTGAAACCTTTATAAAAGCTATTAAATCCATTCATACATTTAAAGGGAAATGTGATATTAGAGTGTGGCTGTGTCAGATTGCAAAAAATGAATATTATTCATATTTACGCAAGGAAAAAAAGACTATTGCCATGGAGACTATGCCAGTTAGTAAAAGCGGAATTAGTCTAGAGAGGCTGATGATATCTAGAGAGAGGGCATTTAAAATACATAAAATTTTGCATAGGCTAAGGGAGCCCTATAAAGAAGTTTTTTATCTTCGTGTCTATGGTGAGCTAAGCTTTAAAGAAATAGGGGATATCTTTGAAAAGACAGAGAATTGGGCATGTGTCACTTATCACCGCGGCAGAAAGAAAATTCAAGAAAAGATGGAGGAATTAAAATGAATATTTCTTGTGACGTAATAAATGATCTATTGCCCTTATATGTAGAAGGATTAGTAAGTGAGGATAGCCGGATCATAATAGAGAAACATCTGAATGAATGTGTAAATTGCAATAAAGAATTTCAGTCTTTTAAAAAACTCAAGACGATTCCAATGGATACAAGTATGGAACCTTTCAAAAGAGTCAAAAGGAAACTATCTAAAAAACGATCTCAATTGATATTGTCAACAATTATTATCGTTTTAATAGTGGTAATAGTATGTATCAATTATCTTACAGCTCCAATTCATTTGCCCTATAATTCTAGTGTAGAATCAATACAAAGATATGAGGGTGACAACATCATAATTACATTTAGTCACGAGGTCGCCGGGTATGATATAAGTAAATATAAAGCAGATGATAATTCAGGTTATATCTACCATTTAACCACTTGGGATACGATTTGGCATAGATATTTTCCAAAGAATGCTATACCTAATATAGCATTAAACCCAGATAAAGATGAGGTGGAATCCATATACTACTATTCCACTGATGGAAAAGAGGATATTTTAATATATGGTAAAATGCAAAGCGATGGAATGATATCTTTGCCAAGATTAGTACTTGGCTACTATATTACAGTTGCCCTATCATTAATAGTGTTATCAGGTATTTTCTTGTTAATCTATAAAAGAGAAGATAAAAAAAGAGAAGATAAAGTTAGAAACATAGCGAGACATACCTTTATGCTGTTTTTATCCTATGTTTTAGGGCATATTTTTATAAAAGGCATACAGACATCTTCGTATCAGGTGCAAAGGGAGTTCTCTGCAATCATGCTGCTGATGATACCAATCTACAGCCTATTTTTGTTAGGGACGAATTTATATAGGAAAGTCAAGACTGAGATCTAGAGAATATTTTCTAAAGGATTAAATAGAATTTTATTTTATTGACACCTCCAGTCTAATATGTTAGACTAAATTCAGTCGGACATATTAGACTGGAGGGATTGATATGAATACAGAGTTTAATTTAAGTAATGCAGATTATCGATTATTATCTATCATATGGGATGCAGAACCTATTCCATCGCCCAAACTCTGCCAATTGGCAGAGACCGAGCTTGGCTGGAAAAGGACTACAACCTACACTGTTCTCAGAAGGCTTTGTGATAAAGGATTTACCCAGAATGAGGATACTATTGTAACATCTATAGTAAAGAGGGAAGAAGTGCAAAGATTAGAAAGTCATCGAATACTAAAGGAAAGCTTTGAAGGATCGTTGCCCAAGTTTATTGCAGCTTTCCTAGATGGAGGAGAAATTAGCAAAAAAGAGGCAGAGAAAATCGTAAATATGATTGAAAAATATAGGGGGCGAGAATAGTGGAGACCTTATTTCTAGGCATAATAAATATGTCCATTAAGGCGACTTATGTATTCTTTATAATGCTTTTCCTACGCTTTTTATTAAAACTTATGCCAAAGTGGATATCCTACGCACTTTGGATTGTGCTATTAGTTCGCCTAGTGTGCCCAGTATCATTCTCGTCCAGTCTTTCTATATTTAATTCTTTTAATGAAGCCCCGTTTACAAGACCAGGCAGTGGGTTTGCCTCTATGGAATCTAGCTTTATAGAAATGCCTCAGAGGATACTAGGCGAAGGCTATAATAGTGTTGTGGATATCAATAAATCTATCAATGGGTACTCTATACATGATACCAACAGTTTTACAACAGAGCCTAGAATGGCCACAAATATTCTATTATTGACAGGTACCTATATCTGGCTAATAGGCATTATAATAATGCTAATGTATATAATAGTATCTTATATGCGGATAAGGCGTAAGGTTTCGACTGCTACATTAGTAGCTGATAATATATTTGAGACAGATGAAATACAATATCCGTTTGTATGCGACATTTTATCACCTAAGATTTATCTTCCTATTGATATGGACAGCACAAAGAGAGAATATGTCTTACAGCATGAGAAAATTCATATATTGCGTAAGGATCATTTAATTAAAGCTATTGCATTTTCTGTTTTAGCTATTCATTGGTTTAATCCCTTTATGTGGTTGGCCTTTATGCTCATGAGCCGTGATATGGAGATGAGCTGTGATGAGCGGGTAATTAAAGAGCTTGACTACGAGGAAAGGGCTGAATATGGATTAACACTGGTAAATCTGGCTATGAATTCTTCCACCTTTGCAGGGGGGCCTTTAGCCTTTGGTGGAAGTGGAACAAAGAAACGGGTGAAGAATATATTAAAGTATAAAAAGCCTATGCTTTGGACTCTTTGTATAATAGTGCCTCTGGTGATAGTAATAGCTGCAGCCCTTATTGCGAATCCTGTAAAAAGGTTGGCACTTCCGGATACTAGCTCTATAGCCTCTATTGAGATAGATCAAAATAGTGGCCAAGAAATTGTAGAGTCAGTGTCAATAGATGAAGATAGTGATATCAACCTGATATTATCTAGGTTAGATGAGGCAAAAAGAGCAGAGGACTCTATGAATGATTATCCGGCGCAAAGTGACTACATCACTATAAGATTTAAGGTATTAGATAGTGAGAGAATTCTATATCTTTATTCTGATGAGAATGCAGATTATATTGAAGAACCTTATGTAGGGATATATAAGATATCTAACGAAACGAGGGAGGCAATCTATAGAGTTTTCACAAAGGCTAAAGATCTAAAAGAATATGATATAGTAAAGCCTGTCCCTAAGAAGGATTCTGCTATGCCTAGCGATTTGTCTCCTACTATGCCTGGTAGTTTACCTAAGGTATATTCCAAAGATCCCTATAGAAATGAACCCTTTATGAACGCAAAACTACTTCCTGAGGTATATTGGGATACATACAATAAAACCGATTTTCCAATAGAAGGACCAACTATATCTATTCCATCAGGACGACCTGTGTTTGCTTTCCTGCCGACTAGGCCCCATGAAAGTAAATCTATTGTATTAGGCGAAGAGACATTAGAAAATATTATAGCGGAGGCACAGGCTGCAAAGGTGTTGCTAGAAGATGCTTCTGATATAGATTGGACTAAGGTAGACTTTCAAGATTATGGACTCATTTTATATACTCTCACAGATGGTGAAGTCTACAATGAGATATATTTTAGGGGACCTATTTATTATGAGCAAAAGACTTTTGTTGACCTTAATGTATCTAGCATTGATAGTGGCTATGCTTTTGAAACTTGGAGAATTGAGTCAGATGCTCTTGCCCAAATACTACTAGACACATGGGGGCCTAAGTTTGAACTTGAACGATTTAATGATGTAGTTAGTATGGATATGCGTGTATTGGGGGCAGATGGTGAAGGTAATGCTAAAGGTAACACTGCATTTATAGAAGGTGATGAAGCAAGGGAAATAGCTAAAGATATGCTAAGAACTACTAAGATTTTAACAGGATATGGGAAGTGCCCCTATAATATCGAAATCAAGTTTACCTTCTTCGATGGTACTACTGAACTTGGATGGTTAAATGGTGATAGCTGCACAGGTATAGCCATGGATAATGGACCGAATTTAAGGTTCAACGGGGATATCACTAAACGCCTTTATAGACTATTGGATTACGGGGAAGGATATGTGGACTGATATATATAGGCATCAGATACCGCAAAACATAATCTTGATTTTTAGCCATATACTCTCACCTCATAAATTTAATGAATGCTTGTATGTAGTAAATTATTATACCCTGGTTTAATCCTTTATTAGAATTTTAAAGGGTAATTTTGCACATAAGGGATATATTTCAAGGAAGGTGTGATATAATGAGGAAGAGTCCAATTATGTAATAAAAATATACCCTAAAAGGATATGTAAGATAAGCGAGATAAGCCAGCAAATTAAGTGTGCATATTATATTTGGCACTACGTATTTTTGTTACTCGGCCTATTAATAATGGGTATTGAATATTTTAGGAAAGACAATTGAATATGGTATATTATAGAATAATAGCCGAATACCCCCACTTTTAAAGGTTGGGATACACGGCTATTGTTTTTGGTGATTTATGATAAGTAATTTATTTAATACTAGTAGACATAACAGGCACATTTGTATAATGAACTAATTCCTTGCATAAAAGTGCCCTTACATAGCCTCTATCTGTTGTAGTTGAATGAATATAAAATCCTAAGGAATAATAAAATTTTATTAGGGGCATGACCTTAGAAGCTGTATGAAGTGTAATCATATGAGCACCTATTTTTTGTGCCCTATTAACTACCTCATTTATAAGGGCTTTACCTATACCACAGCCCTGAGCCTTTGCTTTAACGCCAAATCGGGTGATATAGATGGTATTGTTATCAACTACCTCATACCGGATGGACCCTACAGGCTCACCCTTATAATAAGCTACTAATATTGTCTTTACTTCTATATCATTTTTGATATCTTCAAAAGTTTCATGCAGGGCAGATACGGCGCTTGGAAGCCCTAAATCCATAGCATATTTTTTAAAGGCCTCTTTTGTAATATCATATATAATGGGGATTTCAGATATATCCGCCTTTTTTATAAATAGCTCCATATTACGAACCTCCTTCACCCATGAGTAAAGCCATTATAGCTTTTTGCACATGCAGCCTATTTTCCGCTTCATCGAATATATAGGACTGCGGCCCATCTATTACCTCAGCAGTGACTTCTCTGCCTCTATATGCAGGTAGGCAATGGAGAAATATAGCATCATCCTTTGCATATGAGAAAAGCTTACTATTTACCTGAAAAGGTGCGAAATCTCTTTCACGAATTGCCTCTTCCGCTTCCTGACCCATGCTGGCCCATACATCCGTATAGACTATATCAGCATCTTTCATTGCCTCTATGGCGGAATTTGTTACTTTAACCTTAGAGTAGGATGTTTTGCTATTTTTCATTGCCATAGATACTATATCACTACATGGTTCATAGCCCTTTGGGCAACCTATAGAAATATCCATTCCAACCTTTGTACATCCTATAAGTAGTGAATTAGAAACATTATTCCCATCCCCTATATAGGCCAGCTTTAGCCCAGAAAATCTTCCCTTTACTTCATATATGGTCAGTAGATCAGCTAGGATTTGACATGGATGATATATATCTGTAAGGCCATTTATTACAGGCACAGATCCATATTTGGCAAGATTTAAAACATCCACTTGATCATATGTTCTAATCATTATACCGTCTACATAGCGAGATAGAACCTTGGCAGTATCTTCGATACTCTCACCTCTACCTAGTTGTATATCATTGCTATTTAAAAAGAGCCCATAGCCCCCTAATTGTTTTATACCGACCTCAAATGAAACCCTTGTGCGGGTGGAGGATTTAGTAAATATCATAGCCAGGGTTTTGCCCTCGAGTATTGGATGTGGTATATTCTTTGCATGCTCTTCTTTAAGCTCAAGGGATTTTGCTAAAACCTTATAGATCTCTTCCTTAGTATAGTCCTGCAAAGATAGAAGATGACTTTGTTTAAATATAAACTCTTTTGTATTTGCCTTTAGATCTAACATGTATATCAACCTCGCTATAAATTCATATATTATTTACATACTAGTGTTGCTAGATATAATCCTTTGATGATTATCTGTTATAGTGATTTCAATATGTCTTTGAGGGTAGCAATCAATTTATCTATTTCAGCCTTAGTTATTATAAGCGGAGGTACAAATCTTAGGGTGTTGTTGCCAGCACAATTGATTATGAATCCCTTATCTAAGCAGATATTGACTATATTTCCACCATCTATATTTTCGTCTAATTGGGTTCCAAGCATAAGACCTTTACCCTTTACTGCTACTATGATATGCGGATATATATTTTGCAATTTCTCTAGTTTATCTTTAAAGTAATCCCCTTTGCTAGCACACTCTTTAATCAATTTGCTATCATTCTCTAGCAATATCTTCATGACACAGGCGCCGGCGCTACAAGCTAGGGCATTGCCCCCAAATGTAGAACCATGGTCTCCAGGTTCAAAGGCTGCCGCTATATCTTCTTTGGCAAGTATTGCCCCGATGGGCACTCCTCCGCCTAATCCCTTGGCCAAGGTGAATATGTGGGGTTCTATACCATAATGCTCATAGGCAAACATCTTGCCGGTTCTACCAATACCTGTCTGCACTTCATCAAATATAAGTAAAATATTATGTTTTTTACATAGTTTATAAAGTTTTCGTACATAATCTAATTGCGCTTCCACAATTCCGCCCTCGCCCTGAATAAGCTCTATCATAATAGCACATGTTTTTTCACCTACAGCAGATTCCATAGCTTCTATGTCATTAAAAGGCACATTTAAAAATCCAGGGGGTAGGGGCTCTAGGGGAGTATGATATTTATTTTGCCCCGTTGCCGTTAAAGTGGCAAATGTTCTACCATGAAATGAATTGGTGGTAGTTATAATCTCATATCTATGCATGCCCTGTTTATAAAAATACATACGGGCAAGTTTTATGGCGCCCTCATTTGCTTCTGCACCACTATTAGCAAAGAATATTCTATCGGCTGCACTATTTTCAACTAGTAGCTTGGCTAGCTTTGCCTGCGCAGCTGTATAAAATAGATTAGAGCTATGTATAAGTTTCCTGCTCTGACTAATAAGGGTATTGGTAAATCTTGAATGAGAGTAGCCAAGTGTATTTACTGCAATACCAGCTAAAAAGTCTATATAAGCTTTACCTTCAGTATCATATAGGATAGAGCCCTGCCCATAGTCAAATACTATAGGATATCTTGTAAAAGTGTTCATATAATTATCATCAGTAACTTGCATACTTGTTTTAGTTATATGGTCCATTATAAAACCTCCATAAAATAAGCTTAAGTAATTATACAACATCATGAATAAATATGCAAGGACTATTTTACTTTAACTCAAGTTAGGTCTTATTTACTAAGCAAAAAATCTCTTAACATCTTTTGCTAGGAGATTTTTAAATATCTTATATTAATATACAGTGTAGTTATTATACCTTCTGTTATAATTGCTACCTTATTTATAAAGCTAGAATTATATTAACCTATCTATGGCCATATTCACCGCCCAAAGTACAGATAGGAATACAAAAAAGCCTACTATGGTTGGGAGTAAAATGAC
>JAAZLT010000077.1 GCA_012799205.1 Clostridiales bacterium | reverse complement strand
TAGAGCTTGGGTGATATATTTAAATCCTTAGATATGCTTTCTATGGATTCGCCTGCGATCTCCCTTATATCTTTTAATCTCATTGCTATTAATTTTACTTGCTCTGACATCTTACGCCCCCCTTATTTCATTTAAGAGTAGTATATTCTAATATAACAGACTTTTCAAGTCGTTCAGAAGGGAAAAAATATTTGGCTATGAAATCGTTGACACATAAAATGATATATAGTATAATTAATTCAGTCAAAGCACTAATATACACAAAAAAACACGGATATATATGTAGAAATCGTATAAATTTATACGAAATATAATCATACCAGTCGTCCTAATAAATGTAATTCAACATCTTATAATACATTGAGGGGAGGATAGTAGCCAGATCCACGACTCTATTTTAGTACTTTATTAACATCCAAAAAATGTGAATATTGGAGGTAAGATGATGATAAAAGGAAAAAATATCAAGCTTTTATCTACTATGCTGGTACTTGTGTTAGTTCTTGGGGCTTTCTTAGCAGGCTGCGGGGATAAAGGTAAAGATATAGTTGACTCCAAGGGAGATGACAAGAAACAAGATGACGCCAAGGCCAAGGAAGACGATAAGAAGGACGATAAAAAAGAAGACGAGACGGGAGAGACTACCGGAGATTTTGATGGCTATCCAATGGATGTCGGAGATGTGACAATTTCCTGGTGGGTAGGCGCAGGTTATGGTCTACATGAGGCCTATGCAACAGCAGATGAATCTCCATTTCATGCAGGTCTTATAGAGCACACCGGCGTAAATATAGATTGGCAATTCCCCACAGCTGGAACGGACGCCAGTCAATCTAGAAACCTACTAATAGCCAGCGGTGAGCTGCCAGATATCATGTACACAATGGCTGGGCAGGATATGGAGCATTATATGGAAGAGGGAGTAGTAAGAGATCTTACAGACTATATCCAGGAATATTCACCTGCCTATTATAAACTTCTACAATCCAACGAAGCATATGATAAGGGACTAAAGACAGATAGCGGAAAATATTATGGGTATGGATTTTTCAGAGAAGATGGAGGCTGGAACGACACATATCTGGGACCAGTTGTAAGACAAGATTGGCTAGATGAACTAAATTTAAAGACACCCGAAACTATCTCAGATTGGGATGAGACCTTAAAGGCATTTAAAGCTGAATACGACGCAGTACTAAGCTTTGGCTGGAATAGGTTCAGAACTACTGGTATAAGTGGTGCATTTGGCGCATATGGTGCAGCTAACTACCAGCTATTTG
The DNA here is from genome assembly GCA_012799205.1 of Clostridiales bacterium. Classification (GTDB taxonomy): domain Bacteria; phylum Bacillota; class Clostridia; order Caldicoprobacterales; family Xylanivirgaceae; genus JAAZLT01. The sequence goes on along the minus strand of JAAZLT010000077.1, from coordinate 6,153 downwards.
TAGATGATAACAATAAGATACAGCTTGCTCAGGCACAACCTGAATGGAAAGAATATATGGCTAAACTAAATGAATGGTGGTCGGCTGGTTTACTAGATCAGGACGTAATGACGATGGATGATGATATTGCCAGAACAAAAGCTCTTAACGAAGTTATGGGGCTATCTGTAACATCCATGGGCCAGCTTACAAATTGGAGAAGCGACGCGGAAGATGCCGGCAATGGTGCCAATTGGCTAGGCCTTCAATATCCAACGGGGGACGATGGAACGTTATCCATGGTATTTGGTGGATATGGATTTAGAAGTGATGTAGCCGCTATTACTACTGGTTGTACCGACGACAAATTAGAGATAGCTATGAGACTTTTAGATTATGCATATACTGAGGAAGGCAACCTCTATTGGAACTTTGGTACCAAAGGTGTTAGCTGGGATTATGATGCAGATGGTGAACCAGAATATACTGATCTACTAGTAAATGACCCAGATGGACTAAATGACGCTATTGCAAAATATAGTGGAACTGTGTGGAGTGCATCTGGTATACAGGCTACTAAGCTTCTATATCTAAAGAACAGCCAAGAAGCTATAGATGCCAATGATCTATGGTTCTACCCAAACGAAGATGTAACTGCTAAATGGACAGTACCACCAGGCATAACATTTACAACAGAGGAGACCGATAGACTCAGTGATATTGAGGATTCTATTAGCACATATGTATCTGAGATGGCTGCGAAATTCATCACAGGGGAGGAATCCTTAGATAACTTTGACAGCTTCCTAGATCAGTTAGAGAGTATGAATTTAGAAGAGGTACTTGAAATAAGACAGGGAGCATATGATAGATATCTAGCTCGTTAGAAAATATAATGGTCAAAGCCCGTGGTTCATCTACGGGCTGTTGATCATCATACTAGGCTTGAAATGTGTTATTGACCAAGAGACAGGAGGACAAATAATGGCCAACGGAAACTTGATCCTAGCTAAGAAGTCAGGCAAGAGGACATTGAAGCGTACGCTTTCACGGGATTTCAAAATGAATAAGTATAAATACTTACTTGTTTTGCCCGTAATAATATATCTCATACTATTCGCTTATAAGCCAATGTATGGCGTAATTATAGCTTTTAAAGATTATAAGCCGGCTACTGGAATTATGCAGAGCAAGTGGGTAGGATTTAAACATTTTAGAAATTTTTTCAATGATGTGTATTTTTGGAGATTGCTTAGGAACACATTTACCATAAGCGGGCTGAGTATTTTATTTGGATTTCCAGCACCTATAATATTTGCACTTTTATTAAATGAGATCCAAAGCAGCTGGTTTAAGCGCACTGTACAAACCCTAACGTATATGCCTTATTTTATCTCACTTGTGGTGGTATGTTCTATAATCAAAATCTATAGCCAAAGTGGGGGAGTGTTCTCACAACTAGCTATATTATTTGGTGGGGAACCGCAAAATTTTTTAATGAGTAAGAAGTATTTTTACCCTATATATGTGGGATCTGGTATTTGGCAGAGCCTTGGCTGGAATTCAATTATTTATTTAGCGGCATTGTCAAGCATAGATCAAGAACAGTATGAAGCAGCGAGAATAGATGGAGCAGGACGATTTCAGCAGATGTTCTATATCACTATACCAGGACTTATACCCACTATCATGATCCTTCTCATACTTCGTATGGGTGGCATACTAAATGTAGGATATGAAAAGATACTATTATTATATTCAGAGGCCACATATGAGGTGGCAGATGTCATATCCACATACGTTTATAGAAAAGGTATTCAAAATGCTGCCTTTAGCTATAGTACAGCTGTAGGACTGTTTAACTCTATTGTAAATGTATTTTTCTTATTCGTGGCAAATACATTTAGTAGAAGATTAACTGAATCGAGCCTATTTTAGGAGGAGGGTAAAGATGGCAGGAAATAATTCTATAAAAAGAGATACAGGTGATATTATATTTGATGTTTTAAATGCAATACTGATGCTCGTGCTTGTATTTATAACTTTATATCCTATGTATTATGTAATATGCGCATCGTTTAGTAATAATGTAGAACTTATTAAAAGCCCAGGTGCTATATGGGCCCCTAAAGGATTTAATATAGGCGCCTATAAATTAGCTTTTAGTCATCCGCTTATAATAAGTGGCTATACCAATATAATACTAATTATGTTGGCATCGCTGCCAATTAATATACTGCTGACACTTTTCGCTGGCTATTTCTTAGCAGCCAAAGATGTATACTTTAAAGGGCCTGTTCTTACATTTATAATGTTTACAATGTTTTTCAGTGGTGGGATGATCCCAGGCTATCTAAACGTTCGATCGCTGGGTCTATATAATTCACTATGGGCACTTATAATCCCAGGTGCAATGAGTGTTTATAACGCTATTATATGTAAGACGGCTATTGAGGCTGTACCAGACAGCCTATCAGAATCTGCCTATATTGATGGGGCAAATGATATAACTATAATATTTAGAATTGTATTACCGCTTATAATGCCAACCATAGCAGTGCTACTTTTATACTATGGAATCGGGCATTGGAATAGTTGGTTCCCAGCTTCATTATATATTAAAGATAATCCGAAACTGCCTATACAGAATGTTTTGAGGGCGGTTCTTATTGCGAATTCAAATATATTTAATGCTGCAGTGACTGATGATGATAGAATCAAGGAATTCGCTGAAACTATCAAATATTCAGCTATTGTAATTACTACTGTTCCCGTACTATTTGTGTATCCATTCTTGCAGAAGCATTTCGTTAAGGGTGTCATGATTGGGGCAGTCAAGGGGTAAGGGTTATATATTAAAACCAGCTTCGAAGCTTTTTGTAAGCCTCCAAGCTGGTTTTATGTTATATCTCTAGATATAAAGATATATAATATACGCCCAATAGAGGGGAAAGGTAAATACTAAATGGATAAAGCATTTATATTAAAAGGAGAACCGGATGAATTAGAGTATCTGGCAGCAATTTTTAAACTTGATTATATACCGGAGAGCTTTAAGGATAATTGGAGGCAGGCTTGCCTTTCATATCCAGATTCTATACCCTTTTTTCTGAAAGATGACTTTATAGATAGTATAGTAAAAGAAATACCTATTATGCAGAAGCTAAATAGCAATTTAAGAAGCGCCGCAAAGCTGGTGCAAGAAGATGAAAGGCTGCTTAAAATCTCTTGGCTTTGGTATTATTTGTGCTATATTGTTCATGACTGGAGAGGCCTATATTCATGGCCTCATCTTTGCAATAGCATTGGGGAAGACGGCAATTTTGTGCCTATTCTTATACTGCTTTCTGAATATAGTAATCTGTCTAAGTTTTATAAGAAATATAATGTACCACAGAAGCACTATAGAACTACATACGAAGGCATAATATCCTCTCTTACAAGCTTTAAGAGAAACCATAGAGAACCAGGAAGGGGTAATGCGGCACTTGCCTGGATAACTCGCTATATTGCTGGAAAACTATTTTACCTTGGAAGGCTGCAATATGAGTTTATCAAATGTCACAATGATATATATGTATATAAAAACAAAGATACAGATGAGGTTATCTGCCTAGCCCAAAATGGTGAGATATTTACTAAAGATGGAATATATGCCAACCCAGTTGATTTAGGGAGAGAAGGGATATGGATAAGCCAATATAGCGAATCTGATGGCTACATATATGGGAATCCCATATCACCGGACTCTTATGTCATAGATAGAACAATAGAACTAGACAGTATGCAATGGGAGCTTATATTAAAAAAAGGTGATACAGCTATAACCATACATATACCTGCAGGACGCTCTCTTAATATAGACGAAGTAAAAGAATCTTATCAGTATGCTGAATTTTTCTTTACTACCTATTTTCCGAATTATAGCTGGAGGGTTATTATGTGTAATAGTTGGCTCTTGGATACAAAGCTAAGAGATTTTCTAAGTGAAGGTTCAAATATAGTGAAATTTCAAGATAGCTTTTATTTATTACCAGGACCATATACAGGGGATAATGCCGGGGTGTATAAATTTTTATTTGGTGTAAAAGATTGTCCACCTGACAGACTCCCAGTCACCTCATCGCTTCAACAAAAAGTAAAGGACTATATTATAGACGGAGGTTTTATCAGATCTGGCGGAGGATTTATACCCAGGGAAGATATAGGAAAACCAGTAGGGTATTATAAAAAGATCTTTTCAAGGACATCCATCAGAAGAATGTAATGAGCGGATAGAAAGGCTACAGTTAAGGTAATGATAGAAGAGCTGGTAAGGGCGCTGAAAGTAGTAAAAGATGATGAAAAGATGTTAAAATGAAATGAGAAGCTTAATAGCTCTTGGATTTAATGTAGTATAGGATATATAATATACCCCTTCCTGATAAGTTGGATTACTTCAACATATTATGCAGGGGTATATCGTCGTATCCACCCCTAACTGCTTGCCACCAACGATCCATCGTATTGATCAACCAGAGCTAACGAAACCAATACTAAGCTGAATGCAATACTTAGACCTGTTGACATTGGCAACCTAACCTATGTTATAGCCATTTTTTGTTTTGCCATCATTTTCGCCCGTTTCTATCGTTGTAAACGTAAATTCCTAAAAGGAATTTACAAAGTTATCTATTGATTAAATGCCAGTCCGCTTCGGATAGGCGAGTATGACATAGACTTCAGACTGTGACATCAGCCCTTCTAAGACAAGAAATTATATGGAGAGCCCTTTTTAAAATCAAAAATCTTAGCAGGTGTGGTAATGTAGCAATGGGCGCATAAATGATTTTTGATGAATATATATCCTCTAGGACCAGAAAGTACCTTTGAAATAAGCATACCTTGACCGTTACAATATCTATATAAGAATAAATCTAAAATTTGGGGGTATTGTAATGGGATCTATTAATGAAAACAAGGTAATTGCTGAAATTATAAAAAAGAATGAGAAAATCATTCAGGATTATGCTAAAGAGATACGAGAAGGATTCAAAGAAAAAAAGATGACCATTGATGGCATAGAAGCAATAATGTTAAAGACAATGGAGACTATTAGACATAATGTTCTTGCCACTACTACAGAATTAATCAACGAAGAGAGTAAAAAAAAAGAGATGAAGTAATATACTGTGAAAAATGCAGTAAGAAGATGTCTATAACAGCCCGAGATAGCCATCTTGGGATTAATAGTATGATGGGCTATATAGATTTTAATAGAAATCTGTATTACTGTAGACGTTGTGAGGAAGGGTTTGCACCATTTGATAAAGAGCTTGATGTAAACGATGAGCATAGGATTACAAAGAATCTAACTGAAACGGTTTGTGATCTAGCCCAGAGGATGTCTTCTTTTAAAGAGGCTGAAGAGGTCTTACACAAGTATTTGAATATAAAGGCATCTCACTCTACTATTCAAAAGATATCTGAGAAAGTTGGAAGAAGGCTTTATGAAAAAGAAAAAAGTGAGGCAGAAGAGACTTATGAAAATCAGCACCAAGCTATAGGAGATATTCCAGATCATGAAAAGCGTGGAAGGATCTATATAGAAGCCGATGGCTCTATGGTTTTGATACGAGGGAAGGGCTGGAAAGAGATAAAGCTTGGGATGGTCTTTAAAGATGAAACAGTACTAAATAGAAAAAGGAAAAGGCATATTATTACTGAAAAAGACTATGTTGTGTCCTTAGGTAGCGCAGAGGAATTTAAAAAGATGCTTTTAAATGCAGCTATTAAAAATGGTTATGGGAGAGCCAAGGAAGTGATTATTTTAGGTGATGGTGCAAAGTGGATCTGGAATGCTGCTGATGAATTATTTCCTGACGCTACGTTTATTCTTGATTACTATCATTTTGAAGAACATGTATATGAATGCGCAAATATCATCTATCCAGAATATGAATTAGCTAGAAGAAGATGGGCTAAGGTGATTATTGATGGGTTTATGGATAACAAAATAGCTGAGACTATAGAGAACATAAGGCCTGAAGAATATACTGATTTGATAGTAAAAGAAGAGGTAAAGAGGCTAAAGACTTATTTAGAAAACAACCATGATAAAATGAAGTATAAAGAATATATCTCTAAAGGCTATTTTATAGGTAGTGGGGCCATTGAAAGTGGACATAAGCATGT
>JAAZLT010000076.1 GCA_012799205.1 Clostridiales bacterium | reverse complement strand
CTTCCAAGTACACGTCTACTCACCTTTATCTCCTACCTTCTCATTCTCGATAAATTCTTGTGCAAGTTCTCTATAGGCAACAGCCCCGACGCATTTCGGATCGTACATAATTATAGGAAGGCCGTGACTTGGCGCTTCGCCTAGCTTGACATTTCTAGGGATTATGCTCTTATATACCTTCTTATTAAAGTATTTCTTTACCTCTTCTACTACTTGTATAGATAGGTTTGTCCTAGCATCAAACATAGTTAAAACCACTCCCTCAACCTCTAGATCTGGGTTTAGTTGTTTTTTTACTAAAGAAATAGTGTTAAGGAGCTGACTTAAGCCCTCCAGCGCATAATATTCACATTGAATTGGGACTAAGACAGTGTCTGATGCTGAAAGTGCATTTATGGTTATCAGCCCTAGAGAAGGTGGGCAATCTATAAATATGTAGTCATATTTATCTACTATAGGCTCAATGGCATTTTTAAGTATCATTTCCCTTGAAATCATGGATACTAGCTCTATCTCTGCCCCAGCAAGCTGGATATTAGATGCTACTAGATCTAAATTTTCCACCCCTGTCTCTATTAGAGCCTCTTCTATATCTATATCTCCTATCATCACATCATATATGGAAAACTCTACATCATCTCTATCTATACCCAATCCACTTGTAGTATTGCCTTGTGGGTCTATGTCTATGGTTAAGACCTTTTTTCCCTCAATTGCTAGGCATGCGCCTAGATTTACATTTGTTGTTGTCTTACCTACGCCACCTTTTTGGTTTGCCACAGCGACTATCTTAGCAGGCATATAATCCCTCATTCCCCTCTAGAGTAATAATTCTCTCTATACTATAATATATTATAGATTATATATAGCCCTTTCGCAATAGTTTTTAAATGTTTCACGTGAAACATCAAAAAAAAAGGCCTTTCAGCCTTTTTGTATACGTATAGTCACCTCTACATATTCTTCATCTTCTATCTCTACATATTCAGGATCTAATCCATATTTTTTTATTACATTTACAGCCTCCTTTATAGTATTTACAAAGAGTCTAAAATCTTTATTTACATTTATGAATGTCTTACTTCCATTGGCCTTTTTCGCCTCTTCCCTGTTGATTATATTATCTACCATATGATCTGTCTCTTTTACATTGAGTCCTTTTTTGATTATTCTATCTAACACATTCTTACGCATCTCATCACTGGGAAGTCTAAGCAGGGCCCTTGCATGTCTTTCTGTTAAATCCTCCTTTATGATAGTATTTTTTAAATCATCCCTTAGTCTGAGTATTCTTAGTTTATTTGCAATTGTTGATTGGCTCTTTCCAAGCTTTTTTGCTAGATTTTCTTGGGTAAAACCATGGTCCATTATAAGACTTTCATAGCCTTTGGCCTCCTCAATAAAGTGTAGATTCTCTCTTTGCAAATTTTCTATCATGGCCAGCATAGCAGAGTCTCTGTCTACACTTTCTACTACTATTGAAGAAATAGTTTTCATGCCTAGCATTTTAGTAGCTCTTAGTCGTCTCTCACCTGCAACAAGCTCATACTCACCACCTTTTATTTCTCTAATTATAATAGGGTGGATAAGACCATATTCATCTATTGACTGGGATAATTCCTCTAAGGCCCTCACGGAGAACTTTTTCCTGGGTTGATAGGGATTAGGTTTTATAAGGCTAATAGGTATATCCTCTACCCGTCTTACATTGGATTCTTTTTTCACAGCCGCACTACTACCCATATCTTTAAACCATATCATATTTACTTCATTGACGAGATCGTAATCTGCCAATGAATTACACCACCCTTCCAAGTATTCTTAAAGTACTATTCTCCGTATTACGCTAAATTCCTCCTTAATTGTTTAAATAAGTTTATAATATTAATATTATGCCCGAATACTCCCATTTACTCCTGAATTCGATTTTTATTGGCCAAAACAAACAAAAAGGACAAAGTTTATTTGTCCTTTTTGAAGATTACTGTCGTATTTTATATTGTTTTATAATGTTTTGCCTTATTCACTGGGATCCATTTCTGTGCATTTTCTCTAAATGAATTAGTAGTACTGATATATCCGCAGGCGATACCCCAGATATACGAGATGCCTGACCAATGGATATAGGTCTTATGGAATCAAGTTTCTGACTGGCTTCTATCCTTAATCCATGGACCTTTTTATAATCCAAGTCCTCTGGTATCAGCCTTCTTTCCATTTTTTTAAATTGTTCTGCTTGCCTCATTTGCTTTTCTATATAGCCTTCATACTTTATTCCCACTTGTATCTGCTCTATCTCTTGCCTATTCAATGAGGACTTTCTCTCTTCTAGTTTTTCAATATCAGTATATTCAATCTCAGGTCTCTTTAGGAGATCATATAGAGAGATTCCCGATTTTATCCTTGCACTTTGTTTTTTATCAAGGTATTCTAACACTCTTTCAGTGGGCGCAATATACACCCCTTTAAGTCTTTTTATTTCCCCGGCTATATTTTCCTTTTTCTTCATATATCGATCATATCTATTTTCATCTATAATACCCATATTATATCCTATTTCAGTAAGGCGCATATCTGCATTGTCTTGCCTTAGAAGAAGCCTGTATTCCGCTCTGGATGTCATCATTCTATATGGCTCATTTGTGCCCTTTGTAGTTAAGTCATCTATTAAAACACCAATATATGCTTGCGATCTATCTAGTATAAGAGGTGGTTCTTCCTCTATATATTTAACTGCATTAACTCCTGCTATAAGTCCCTGCCCAGCCGCCTCCTCATAGCCAGAGCTACCATTTATCTGCCCTGCAAAGAAAAGCCCTGAAACATTTTTACTTTCAAGGGTTTGTTTCAGTACAAGTGGATCTATGCAATCATATTCTATAGCATAGCCTGGTCTTATTATATCTACATTTTCCAACCCTTTAACTGTCCTATACATAGCCATTTGCACATCTATAGGAAGGCTTGTTGAAAGTCCTTGTACATATATTTCATCTGTAGTTATACCCTCTGGCTCTAGGAATATTTGATGACTATCTTTATCAGGAAATCTCACTATTTTATCTTCTATAGACGGGCAATATCTTGCACCTGTCCCACCTATTTGACCAGAATACATCGGAGAGCGATGAATATTTTCCCTAATTATTTCATGGGTCTTTTCATTTGTATAGGTTAAATGACATGGCACCTGCTCTCTTTCTATTGTCAGATTTGTAAATGAAAAGGGAATAATCTCACTATCTCCAGGTTGTACTATTGTCTTAGAAAAATCTATTGAGTTTTTATTGACTCGAGCAGGTGTCCCAGTTTTAAATCTTCTAAGTTGAAATCCCAGGTCTTTTAAAGATTTAGATAGCTCGTTGGCTGGAAACATACCAGATGGCCCACTATTTCGTGCATACTCACCTATATATATCTTGGACTTTAAATATACACCTGAAGCTAATATAACAGCCCTAGCTGTGTAGATCTCTCCAGTTGAAAGGCGCACTCCCCTCACGCTTTCGCCTTCTGTTAAGATTTCAACAACTTCACCCTCTCTGAGCCACAAATTTTCCTGACGCTCAAGTGTTCTTTTCATGGCACCATGATATAAATTTTTATCTGCCTGAGCTCTTAAAGAGTGTACAGCAGGCCCCTTTGCAGTATTGAGCATTTTCATCTGAATCAAAGTCTCATCTGCATTTATGCCTATCTGCCCACCAAGTGCATCTATTTCCCGAACTAGGTGCCCCTTTGAGGTACCCCCAATAGAGGGGTTACATGCAAGCATTGCAATAGAGTCAAGTGATATTGCAAAAACCCCTGTCTTATAACCCATACGCGCCGCCACAAGACCTGCCTCGCACCCTGCATGGCCAGCTCCTATAACAATTATATCAAAATGTCCCGCTGTAAATTTCATTCCTTCACCTACTTCCCCAAACAAAAATTAGAAAATATCCTATCTATTATATCATCTGTCACAAATTCACCTGTTATAGAGCCAAGGTCCTCCCAACCTGCCCTTATATCTATTGCCACTAAATCCAATGGCATGCCGATATCTATAGCAGCCTTGGCCTCTATTAAATGATCATAACTAGATTTTAAAAGCCGTTCATGGCGAATATTTGTAATTATCGGTCCATCATCTATGGACACGTCACCAGAGTATACCATATTGTATATATAATCTTCAACCCTATCTATCCCTTTTCCACTTTTTACAGATATCTCTATTATATCTTCTAATGAAGCTATATCCTTTATATTCCTAGTATCCAACTTCCTTGGCATATCTATTTTATTTATCACATATAATACTTTTTTATCTTCCACTCTCTTTAATATATCTTTATCCTCCACCTCAAATGGGAGGGAGCCATCAAATACAGCTATTATAAGGTCGGCTTCATCTATACTTTTTTTTGTTCTCTCCACTCCCATCTGCTCTATCATGTCCTCAGTGGTTCTAAGCCCCGCTGTGTCTGTAATATTTACTTGTATGCCCTTTATGGTTATAAGCTCCTCTATCACATCTCTTGTAGTTCCGGGTATTGAGGTAACAATTGCCCTGTTTTCCTTTACAAGGGCATTTAGTAGAGAAGACTTCCCTACATTTGGTTTTCCAACTATGACAGTCTTTATACCTTGCCTTATGAGTTTGCCGGAGGATGAAGTCTCAATTAGTCTCTCTATACGCTCTAAAGTTAAGTCTAGTTCTTTTTCTATATCCTCAGGGCTTACATAATCTAAATCTTCCTCTGGATAATCTATGCTAGCCTCTATCTGTGCAATTAGATCTAAAAGCGCGGTTGCTATACCCTCTATCTCTTTAGATAATTTTCCCTCTAGTTGGCTTATAGATGCTCTTTGGGCCTCTTGTGATTTAGATAGTATTATATCTGCTACGGCCTCCGCCTGTGCTAGATCCAATCTTCCATTGAGGAATGCTCTTTTTGTAAACTCGCCAGGTTCTGAAAGTCTTGCACCAGACTCTATTACAAGCTCTAGAATACGTCTTACTGAGATCATTCCCCCATGACAATGCACCTCTACAACATCTTCCTTTGTATAGGATTTTGGACCCCTCATTACCACTACCAACACTTCATCTATTATCTCTTTGTCTTTATTGATTATCTTACCATAGTAAAAATATCTATCCTTAAAGTTAGTTACCCTCAAGCCACTAGGCAGTATGAAGATATCTCGTAGGATTTTAATACTATTATCCCCACTCATCCTAACTATGCCAATACCTCCCTGACCCGGGGCTGTAGAGATGGCTGCAATGGTATCATTATCAATCATAAATGGTTCTCCTTTTTCTTTATATATCATAAATTAGACCCAGTATCGCTACTGGGCCCTTAAATATCTTCTTTATCATTTTAACCTTATTACTTTAAATCTATTACAACTCTCCTATAGGGTTCCTCTCCTTCACTATAGGTGGATATATGGGATTTGTATTGCAAGGTGGAATGTATCACTCTTCTTTCGTAGGGATTCATAGGCTCTAGTACCACACGCTTTTTAGTCTTCTCTACTCGGTGGGCTAGCCTTCTTGAAAGTCTTTTCAAAGTTTCTTCTCTCTTTTTCCTATATCCTTCTGTGTCAATTATCACCTTTTTATATCTATCTTCTCCACTATTTGCCACCAAGCTTACAAGATACTGGATAGCATCTAATGTCTCTCCTCTATATCCTATTACAAGCCCCATATTATTGCCACTTAGCTCTATAGATAAAAGATCTCCCCTATCTCTTATATCAATATCTACAGCTATCTGCATATTTTTAAATAACCCCTCTAAAAAATGCTCTGCCATCTCGGCTTGGGTTCTCCTCTTAGACGCCTGAACTACTGCATTTTTCCTTCCAAATATCCCAAGTATCCCCTTTTCCGGTTCCTCTACTATTTCAATTTCCAACCTATCTCTTGGTACACCTAGCTGAGCAACAGCTGACAATACAGCTTCTTCTATTGTCTTTCCAGTAGTTTCGACACTTCTCACTCGATCTACACCCTCTCTTTATGTGGTTCTCATTCAGTTAACGGAGTCTCCTTATCCTTTTCCTTATCTGATTTTTTATCTAATATTAGCATCTGTGCGATCTGAAATACATTAGATGCTACCCAATATAGAGCAAAGGCTGCAGTATACATAGAGGTAAACCATATAGACATAATTGGCATTATCTTACTCATACCCGACATCTGACCCTCTTTTTTTTGACCGCCTTGCTGAGCATTCATCAGCTGTGTCTGGTAATAGGATGTGATTCCCGATAGGGCTGGTAATATAAATAGTCCATTCCAGCTTGAGGAGCCTAGGGATATTGACTTTCCAGTCACATCAAGTATTGGCGAATCTGGTGCCCAAATATTTTTTATCCATAAAAATCTCTCTATAGTTTGATTAGCTACATGAAAATTTGAAATTTGCCTCAGGGCTGCAAACAGCGCAATTGTAACAGGCATCTGAAGTAAAAGAGGTAAACAGCCTCCAAGTGGATTTACACCATGCTTTTTATACAGTTCCATGGTTTTTTTATTAAGTCTTTCCGGATCGTTTTTATATTTTTTGTTTAAGGCATCTATCTCCGGCTGCACTTCATTCATCTTTTTAGTAGATTTTTTTGATTTTATATCTAAAGGCAATAGCGCAAGGCGTGTTATGATCGTAAATAAAATTATAGCTACGCCGTAATTTGGCACTATTTTATACAAAAACTCTATTATGCTACTTAGAAAGTTTACAAACGTTCTCCATATTCCAGTCTTTTCTGGGCTTGCAGCAGCCGTTAGTATTGTAAATAATGGATTCATCTATCATTTACCCCCATATCTTTAATTTTGAAGGTAAGTATAAAAACTCTCTCCTATCACTGCAGGGGATCATATCCTCCTTTATTGAAGGGATGGCATTTTAATATTCTTCTCACCGCAAGAAATATGCCTTTGAGGGCACCATATTTCTCAATAGCCTCTCTTGCATATTGAGAACATGTAGGATGAAACCGACATGTATTTGGCAAATTAGAAGAAATTCTCTTTTGGTAAAAGCCAATTAACAGTATAAGGATCTTTTTCATATCTTGCCTTTCAATTATCAAATAGCCTAGCTCTTTTAAGAAGTTTATATACAGATTCAGATAGCTCTTCGAAATCCGCATTTCTAGATTCTACTCTAACCACAAATATCATATCATAACCTTGTCTTATCTCAAATAGTAGTTTTGAACATATAGACCTAAGCTG
>JAAZLT010000075.1 GCA_012799205.1 Clostridiales bacterium | reverse complement strand
GGTCTTTTGTAAGTCTCTGCAAGCTTTCCTGCCACTATGCCAAGGACCCCCTCATGCCAGCTGGGATCGTATAATACCAATATGCCCTTATCTAATTGATCTTTTTCTACCCTCTTTTTTGCCCTTTGAAATATTCTATTTTGTAATGTCTTCCTTTCGGTATTTAGTTTATCCAATTGTTTTGCCATAAGATCTGCATCTTCGATATCTTCTTCCAATAAAAGCTTCACCGGTAAGTCAGCACAGCCCATCCTGCCGGCCGCATTAATGCGGGGAGATATCTGAAATGCAATATCCTCTTCATCTACTATACTATAGCCAGTCTTCTTAAGCAGCTGAAACAGCGCCTGCAACCCTACCCTATCTGGCTCAATAAGATAGGGCAATCCTCTTTTTAGTAGATACCTGTTTTCTCTATGGATTGGCACCACATCCGCAACTATTCCAAGGGCCACTAGATCCATCCATCTTCCCTTTCCGATTTTTATACCCATAATATTATATAGCGCTAGGACAAAAAGATAGACCACAGCCACTCCTGGTAGATAGTACAGTGGATGGTCCTCATTGTATAGCTTTGGATTTATTATGGCATCTGCAGATGGAAGACTATCTGGCAGGGTGTGATGATCTGTAATTATTATATCCATACCAAAGCTCTTTACAAGCTCTACCTCCTCATGGTTGGATATACCACAATCACAGGTTATTATAAGGTTTACTCCTTTTTGTTTTAGATCCTTTACCACATCTAAATTCATCCCATAACCTTCAGAAAATCTATCGGGAATATGATATATGACCTTACCCATAAGAGGTGTTAAGGCCTCCTTTAGTATAACCGTGGAGGTGATCCCATCCACATCATAATCCCCATATATACATACCTTGGATTTATTATTCATATGTGATTTTATTATTTCAATACCTTCTCTAGAGCCTATAAGATTTGCAGGGTCAAAGGGTTTATATTTATCTTGGTATAAAAAACCCCTTATCTTCTCTGGAGTATCTATACCCCGTTTCATGAGTATATAGGCTATGAGCTCATCATCACCTGCGGCCTCTATGCATTGTTTTGGTATATGTATATACTTAAATGGGTATCTCATCTATATCAGCCCAATCATCTAATTCTATTTCCTCCTGTTCAAACAGGTGGCCATATTTTACTCTATCTGTATTGCAAAAATAGTTAAATTCACATCTACTACAATACCTTTTACTCTTGGTCTTATCATAGCCATTGTAGTCAAATCCTTTTATTTTCTCTATCATATCCTTTAAAAATCTACCATCACTTTCACGCTCTCTTATGCTATAGGACAGCTCCACAGTCCTATCTGCAATGGCCGGCTGCCAATACTTCATTATAATATCCTCAGGGTCGACACTCTCACCTTTTAGCCTATGTCCTCCCATGGCAAGCACATATCTATATACCCTGGTCTGTATAGACGAGGCCAAATCCCTATATCCTATAGGACTTTGTTGAGTCTTCCAATCATATATTATAAGCTTTCCTGATCCATCTATATGCAAAAGATCATATTTTGCCTGAAGCTTTATATCATCTATTTGTATCTTTAGCTGGTACTCCGGATAATACTGGCCTCTTGCCTTCTTTGGCACATAGTCCTTTAGGGCATCCATCCAGTCATTGAGCTCACCATATTCTTCGAAAAATTCCATGTTCAAGGACACATCTGAAAAGTATCTATCCGCTAATATGTGAAAATTTCTCCCCGTCTCTATGCTCCTATTTTCAAAGCCATCCTTCCAGTATAGGCCCTCTATATATCTTTTTTGAAATCTTATTGGACATATCCTAAATATATTTAGTGCATGCTGACTGAAGAAGAAGTTCTTATCTAAGATCATATCAATCCCCTACCTCCAATTGTGTCTTTCTATGGACTATATAATTACTTAACACCTTAAAGTATATGGACGAATCCCTCTTTGATGTTAAAAGCAGATACTCCTTTGCCCTGGTAATGCCCACATATAAGAGCCTGATTCTCTCGCTTATTATATCTATCTTTGATTCATCCACAGCGTTTAAGGCCTTACCCCCGCCGGTGAGCCTTTTAAACTCTGTTTCTATCAATACCTTAGGATTTTGATAGTCCTCATTGAGATAATAGCATTCTCCCATAAACTTATCCGTAAGCCTTGAAGGAAAATTAAAGCTATCTATAGAGCCCAATATTACCGTATCCCATTCAAGCCCCTTAGCCTTGTGCAAAGTAGATACTGTAACCTCACCAGGCTTTGGTTCAAACCCCTGCATATCATATACTATATTTGCAAAATAATTATATGAATTATTTATATCCTTTAGCTCCTGAGCCAAATACTCTAAGGACCAATCCGGGTTTATAGATGCCATATAGCGTATGTCGGAGGCAATTTTTTGTGCAATAGCCATTCGATTCCAATCAAATTCTAACCTCTCAGCAATATGAAGCACTAAATATTCCGGCATCTCACTAGAGAGCTCTAAAAACTCTCTAAGTAAGGGTATTATCTTATCTAATTTCTCAGGTAGCCCTTCATCTACTTGATCGTATAGAGGATATAAAAACCTTTCCGGCTCAATATTTCTCAGGTAATTTTCTACCTCCAATAGATCCTCTTTATCCTCATCCTCTAATATGTATTTTATCAGCTCTGTAAGCTTCCCCTCTTCATAGGGATGAACGATAAAGTCTAATGCGGCTCCTAGGGCATTTGCAGCATAGGTCCTCTCCCTAGGATATTTAGTCATTTCTCTAAAGGGCACATCTAATTTTTCTAATATCTCTATGAATTGCCCCGCTATCCTATTAGTGGGAAACAAAGCTGCAATGGTCTTCTTTGGCATTCTATCCACATGATTTTTACATCTTTTAGCAATATGTTCAAACTCTTTATAGGCGCTGTTAAATACTTTAGTAGCTACAGAATAATGCTCCACCACTGGATTTGGAAATGGATCATCTGCCTCTACCTCTTCAATGTATTGAGGCGCTAGACTATCCTTACACTCATCCAATGGATGATGATTTCTAGTCCAGTCTACGAGAAAATTTGCCATATCAATTATATGCTTGCTACTTCTGCTAGCTACATTTATAGATTCTAATTGTGACATTGGGTTTTTACAAAAGTCTCTAAAAAGCTTTGGGTCTGATATGGTAAATGTAGACATTATGGCCTGGTTGCTATCCCCTACCCGAATGAGATTTCCACTATCCTCTGAGAGCATCATTAGGATTTCTTGCTGTACTATATTGCTATCTTGCGCTTCATCCTCGAATATAAAGGAGTAGAGATTTTGGTATCTTTCCAAGAGTTCACTGTCTTCCCTAAGTAGCCTCATGGCATTTATGAGTATATCGTTAAAATCTATAAAGCCTCCTGTACTGAGGCTCCTTTCATACTCTTCATATAACTGT
Source organism: Clostridiales bacterium (assembly GCA_012799205.1). Taxonomy (GTDB): domain Bacteria; phylum Bacillota; class Clostridia; order Caldicoprobacterales; family Xylanivirgaceae; genus JAAZLT01. The sequence goes on along the minus strand of JAAZLT010000075.1, from coordinate 10,459 downwards.
GATGCCCAGCCTAGAAATAGTGTGTCCCCAGCAGAGTCAACTGCTGTTTTTAGTGGGCCAGGGTCCATGCCATGAATTTTAAAATAGCCGAAGCTACCAGTCACAATTTGATAAAAGGCCTTTTCCCATGTATCTTCCATCTTATGAAGTTGCTGATGGGAAAATCTCTCATTATCTATAAGGGAATAAAATTTATCTTTATTCCTAGATAACCAATCATCATATATGGCTCTGAAAAGTTCCAGTTGTCTGACCTCATCTAATACCTGGATCTCATCATCCATTAAAAGCTTATCTGGCTTCTCCTTAATTATCTTCATAGCCAGTGTATGGAGGGTCATAACCTCATATCCCTGAGTCGGGTTAAGGCCCCTTTTCTTTAATAGACTATATATCCGATCTTTAAAGTTGGCCACAGCACTATTCATATATGTCACTATGAGTATATTCCCTGGCTTATGTTTTTCCTCCTCTATCAACTTTGCCGCTAGGTGGGCCAGTACAAAGGTCTTTCCTGCACCGGGCACGCTTGGTACCGCCATATATCCGCCCTCATATTCCATTACTCTGTCTTGACCTTTTCTAAATTTTACCCCAAAGTCCAATTATAATTTCCCCCCCATTTTAACCTAAGACTTCCCTCCATATTGCAGAGAGTAATCCACTTTCTTCGAATCCCTGGCTGCTATATTGGCTAGATGTCAATATAAGTTTCGCTTCACAACGCTTTAATAGACTATTTATTATGGTAGAGAGTTTCTCTCGCATAAACTTTTCCTCGTCCTCCTCGGTTAAAGGCCCCGATCCCCTCCAAGACGTAGATAAGACCTGAGGGTTAGTAAATACCTTGGCATCCCTAGGGGTCCAGTTGGTGCTTCTAATATCACACCAGATCTGCACTTTTTTATGTCTAGATGTGGATAGATATTGGATAGGGGTAGTTAAAAGGATACCATCAAACGATAGGGCAGTCTCTACATCTATCATACTCTCTGACTGTTTGGCCCCCTCTTTAAACATGAGTATAAATTTTCTGCCTATATCTATAGAGCTATCGAAAAATGCTAGGCTTTCTATAAAAGCCCTAGCAGTGTCTATCATCTGGCTACAGGCTATTAAGTTATCATATACCTCAGGAAGAATTATTAATATCTCTAGGAATACTTTTTTGAAGAAATCATCAATAGGTATAGGTGGACCATCTTTATACTCTAAGAGCCAATTTCTTATATATTCATACCTGTCAGAGCTGTCAAACCCAACCCTCTCTCTAAATAGAGGATCTTCTATCGCGGGAAATCTGTAGGGCTGTTGTCTAGTCACTGCCTTTGCAATAAGTCCGCTACGGACAGGGTCGATGCCAAGTATTAAAGAAACCGTATCTGCTATATCCTTCTGGCTAGGTAGTATTTTAAATGAGGGATGGGCAAGGCATGATAGCACTATCATGGCATTGGTATATGGATTATCCATGGCTCGCCTTTTTCTTGAGGTATTTCTCACCTCTATCTCTCTTTGTTCAAAAAACCTTACTATGCTGCACTCTAGTACAGCATCTACAAAGGGCGCTATAATAGCAATATCCCCTGGCATATAGCCTTCTTTGTCTATCAGTTTCCATATCTGATCATTTAGCTCATCTATCATCTGACTTCTAAGAGGGGTATCTATATCCCATTTTATATCTATATTCTCAGATACAGTTGGTGCTGGAAGCGAATCATCTAATATATATAGACTTACCTTATCAGCAAGCCTAGACATATATTTACTACATGTAAAGCTCTCCGATAGCTCTACCTTCTTTACAAAGGGCCCAACCCGCTCTAATGAATACTTAGGATCTGCACCATAGAATTTGCTATACCCACCATCTGTACAAAAAGAGAGAATAGCCTTTTCACACCCCTTTAATAGCTCTGCCACAAGATCTGTAGCCGCCGGCGCCATCTCCTCTAGATTATCTACAATTAATACCTTATACTCTCCATGCAGTGCCTTGATATAGTCTTTATTGGGCAGTAAAATACCTTTGTATATAAGTACGGCTATACCATAATCTAGGGCTCCCTCTCTTAAGCATCTATCTATATATTCACTAAGTACTCTATCTATGTCTTCATATAATCCGGTATCTATTATCCTATCCATGTTTGCAGCAGCCTTGAGCCTTGATCCTATCTCATCATAGGGTATGTTAGCTAAGGCAGCTCGCGAAAGAGTTGCTGTTAGTTCTATGGCCGCTCTGTCGGTTGACATGGATACATCCTGCATCAGCTGTGTGCTTTGTCGAAGATCTTCTAGGCATCTATTCATAAGATGCTGTGAGGCCTCAAAAGAAAGAAATGTAGGTTCAATACTCTTTCTTTCAATTTTAGGGCAAAGCTCTAGCACCTTAGGCCAGTACTTTGTGAGTTGCTTTTGCACAAAACCAAAAAATGAAGTCCTCACCGACCGGCCAGGAAGATGTCCATCCACTTCCCCTCTCCAAATTAAGGATTGGGGTCGATTCATAACCAGAACTAATACATTCGAGCTATCATATCCCCTATCTATGTAATCGAGGTAGCCCTTTTTTAGAAGGGTTGTCTTCCCCGAGCCTACAGGACCTAAAATGAGAGTCTTACCCCCTAAGGAAATATCATCTATATACATATAAAGCCCCCATCCCTACACTATATCAATTTGCTTTAATTTAAAGTCTAAATAATCACAAGATACTAGGTGAAAATGCATACCCTCAATATACCCTTCCACCACATTTTTAAGGCTTATCCCATGAAGATGCCCAAATACTACATGTTCTACCCTATAGGGTTTCATCAGCTTTACAAATTCTGTGATCTCACCCCTATCATTAAATGGCGGATAGTGAAGTAGTACTACTATTGGGTCATCATCTTTTACAGATTTTAAAGAGAGCTCCAATCTCATAAGCTCTCTTTTGAATATCTTCTCATCATGGTCGCTAAATTCTCTAGCCCCAGGGGTCTGCCAACCTCGGGAACCACAAAACCATATATTACCATGCTTTACACTATCATTTTGCAATGGATAGATATTTTCATCCATTGCATCTCTCACTCTAGATATGGATGACCACCAATAATCATGATTCCCCCTTACCATGACCTTCTTACCTGGCAATTGACCTATATCGTCTAGATCAACCTGAGCCTCATCCAGCTTCATTGCCCAACTTATATCCCCCGGCACAAGCACTATATCCTCTTCATCTACCCTCTCTATCCAGTCTAACTTTATCTTATCCCAATGACCCTGCCAATGATCCCCAAATATGCTCATAGGCTTAGGAGTATGACCAGATAGATGAAGATCCCCTATGGCGAAAATTTTCATCATATGACCTCTATACAGTCCCCGAGTTTTTCTATAATCCAATCCTGAACCTCTTGTGCCTGTATCTTGGGATCATCTATTTCTATGGTGATATACTTTACTCCCTCTCTATTATAATAACCTCTCAGGGGAGCAGTTTTCTCGTTATATTCCTTAAACCTCTTTGCTATGACTTCTTTGGTATCATCATCTCTTCTTATGAGCCCAACATCACAGTCTGGGCATATTTCAATCCCATCTTCTTCATGATATATGCTTTTACAGCTTGGGCAGATCATCCTTCCAAGTAGTCTTATGCAAAGCACTTCATAACTTACATCTAGATCTATAACTATATCCACTTTTTTATCCATAGCTCTTAAAATCTCATCCAAAGCCTCTGCTTGAGAGATTGTCCTAGGATAGCCATCAAGAAGGGCACCATTTTTATACTCTCCCCTCTTAAGCCCGTCCTCTACCACCTGATTTACCACGGTATCTGGCACCAATTTTCCCTCGTTAATAATCTGAAGCTTAGAATATAGGGGGTGGTTTTTTTCTTTAAGTATTGCTCTAAAGAGCTCTCCTGTTGAAAGCTGCTTAATATTGAGTCTTTTTTCTAAAAAACTAGCCTGGGTTCCCTTTCCAGAGCCCGGAGGCCCAAGTAAGATTATGTACATACTATCTCCTCCTTAATTTTTATCTTGATAAAAGTCTACTAGATATTTACCCAAATAGCAATATCCCAACCCCACACTTTTACCTATATAGATGGATTACTCCCTCAGGGCATTTATAATAATGTCTTTTGCTTCATCCACATCTTTTGGTATTCCAAGATCATACCCTTCGTCAGATATTCCTCTAAATAGCTTTGTAAGTATGGGAGGCTCCAAATTTGCTCTTTCTATCTCTTCTCTATTGGAGAATACGGCTCCTGGATCCCCCTTTAATACCACATTGCCCTCTGAAAGTATATATACAGTATCGGCAATAGAAGCCACTAGATCTATATCATGGGTAGCAGTAATGATGGTCATATACCGCTCTTTTCTAAGTTCATCTATATAACCTATGAGCTCCTTTTTTGATCTAGGATCAAGTCCATTAAAGGGCTCATCCAGTATTAATATCTCAGGATTTCCCACAAGGGCCGCCGCTAGGGCAACCTTTTTCTTCTCCCCACCACTTAGATAATGAACGATCTTATCTAGCAGGCCATCTATATGCATCTTTTGTGCAATATCTTTTATGAGCATGTCTACCCTATCTTTAGCCATACCATCATTAAAAGGGGTGAATCCTATATCATCATACACTGTAGGGCCTATTATCTGCTCATCCACATTTTGAAATACTACGCCTATATCCTTCCTGATATCTTTAAAGTCTTTATAGGGATTTTTCCCAAGTACTGTTATCTCTCCATCAGTAGGCGATAAAAGCCCAAGTATATGAAGCAAGAGGGTGGTCTTGCCTGCACCATTTGCTCCCAATATGGCAATTCTTTCGCCCCGCATTATAGAAATATCTAACCCACCTACTGTGACCTTTGTGCCATCAGGATATGTATATGCTATATCTTTAAGTTTGACTACAGGCTCTACCAAAATATCACCCCCACTGAAACTAATATAAATATAGATACAAATATTATATCATATACAGATGGTTTTCTTTCTTCTCTATTTAGATATATCTTACCTGTATACCCTCTTAATGTATAAATCATATACATTCTCTCACTCATATCAAAAGAATGAAGTATCAAAACTGCCAATGTAGACGCCATATTTCTGATATTCATAAATATATTCCTTTTGTGATACCCACCTCTTATCTTAATACTTATAAGCATATTGTTTATTTGTTCCATAAGTATAAATAGTGATCTATAGGTAAATATGAGTATATCTATTAAAAGGGGTGGTAAAAACTTTGACAGCCTATGCATAATTTGATAATAGGGCGTAGTTGCGATTAAAAATATCATAGACATGGCTGCAAGTACTGCCTTTGCCACTATAATTACTCCGGCCTGCCAAGATATATGAAGCCTAAATGCGGCAAATATGAGGCTAAAAAACGCCGGATATAGGGCAACTTGCCATATCCTCCTAAGGGGAATATAGGCTAAGCCATATAACCCTATGAGAAATAAACATAGCATAATTGCCTTTACAAGACTGTCCATGCAAAGAATTGATACTATCAAAAGGGCAGTGCAAATAAGCTTGGCTAATGGATGTAGCATATGTATAGAGCTAGTACCATTATTTGATAGATCATCTAAATAGGCCAGTATCAATTTGTATCACCACTTTTCTAATGTCTTTCGGAGGGTCTTATAAGATCTGGTTTAACCTTTGATAAAAAGGCTACTATTAAGCCTGTTATAGTGCTCTCTAATGTTATGCCAATTGCGAGTACTATAAAAAATATCAATAGGCCCCCATCTTTTATATGGCTATGATTTAAAATTGATTCCTTAGGTCCATCACCCATAATTAATATAATTATTATAATTGATACTGTGGTGGATATGAGAAGAGCCAGAGCCGTGGATAAAAAAGATAGTATTCCCTCTTTTCCCTCTTGGGCCAATCTTCTATAGAAAATATAGGCTAGAGCCATTTCTATACCTAATATTATAGAATTTAAACCTACTACGGTTATGCCGCCGTGCCCCACAAATGAAAGGAGTAGGTTTATTACAAACACGGCTATAAATCCCAATTCATATCCCACCAGTATCCCACATAGCGCTGCCAAGTTTATATGAAAGGGCAAAAAACCCATGGGAACAGACATGGCAATAAGCATAACTGCCGACATTATTGCCACTAGAGGAACCTTTCTACCTACTTCCTCTCTATCTACCCTTTTAAATATTAACATTAGTAATAAAATCACTACTATATAGCTAAGCACTAAAAGCCACCAGATATTATCGGCCACTCCATCAGGTATATGTATATGACTCATTTCATTCAACTCCATTGAATTTAATTCTATCCTCTATATATCCTAATTATACCATATCCGCCATATTAGATCTATGATTGCTGCGGCTGTATTTCTATATAACCCATAAACTGATAATTTGATTTGCCTATTCTAAGAGGATTTTCACCCAAAATGTAGAATAAAGTTTATGTTGAAAAAATAGATTTTAAAATAGAAAGGTTGCATTATTATGAAAAGAAATGCTATATATACTATATTAGTTTTGGTTATGAGTTTAATATTGTTTACTTCATGTACATATTTAAAGAATTATATGCTAAAAGATCGAGGCCCTGGCACTCAGGAAGATTCAATAAATGGGGAAGATGTTGATAATGAAATTGATATTACTCCGATAGAAGAGCAGCGTAAACCTAATGACCCGATTGATGATGAGAAGGAAAAACCGGATGAAAAAGAGGAAGAGGTAGATGAGCCAGAAGATGAAGAAGTTATAATTAGTATCTCATTGGCAGGCGATTGTACTATAGGCACTGATGAGACCTTTACGTACACCAACTCCTTCCCGGATCGATTGAAAAAAGTCAATGGAGATTGGAGCTATTTTTTTGCCGGCGTAAAAGATATATTCGAAAATGATGACCTAACACTTGTAAATTTGGAATCCACATTCACTACAGCTACCAAAAAGGCAGATAAGACCTTTAGATTTAAAGGCGATCCATCCTATGTAAACATCCTTACAGAGGGTAGTGTGGAGATGGTGAATCTATCCAATAACCATATATATGATTACCTACAACAGGGCTTTGATGATACTATAAAGACTTTAGAAGATGCAGGGATACTCTACTGTGGTGAAGGGTATATAGCTCATTATGAGGCAAAGGGAATGAAAATTGCCAGTTTAGGTTATCAGGGATGGTCCACCAATATAAAGGATAAGGTAAAGGAGGATATAGATTCAATTAGGGATGAGTCTGACCTTGTAATTGTATCTTTCCATTGGGGTAAAGAGAGAAGCAATAATGCAAATGATGTGCAAAAGGAACTTGGCAGATTTGCCATCGATCAGGGCGCCGATGTAGTGGCAGGTCATCATCCTCATGTCATCCAAGGAATAGAGAGGTATAAAGATAGGTATATAATCTATAGCTTGGCAAATTTTTGTTTTGGGGGAAATCGCAATCCTAAGGATAAGGACACATTCATATTCCAAAATGAGTTCACATTTATAAATGGAGCGCTTGAAGATAGTAGAGGCATAATTATTCCCTGCAGTGTATCCTCTTCCAAAAATGTAAATGATTATCAGCCTACAGTCCTTGAAGGCGATGAGGCCAAAAGGGTGATGGACCGTATTTTAGAATACAGCAAAGGCCTAGAGTACGGCATTATATCCTCCGACTTTTAATTTACTTAAATAGCATTACGTCATCTAGTATATTCTCTAATTGCCTGTCATCAGCATTATAAACTATATCTTTTGTCTATATTAAAATGCATTATTATTTGCATAGGATAATAAATATAGTTTAGAGTCCTTTACAACGATTGGATGGGAGTGGGGAATGAAAAAGGGAATATATGCTATTCTAATATTGGGTGTTATTGTTTTGATAGCTTGTCTTATACTAATAAAACATGATGTGCAGGTTGTTAGTAATATAGAGATAGATATGCCTTATATGTCTGGAGCTGTTTCCAATCTACCTTGGCTCAATAATGATCAGTTTTTAAAGGCACAGAAAAAAACCGATGCATATACTTTAATGGCAGCCTATTGTACTGTCTTTGAAAGTTCATCACTAAATGAAGAGCATAATGTCCAATTAGCTGCAAGTTCCCTCTCTGGGGTTATAATAGAACCTAATGAGGTGTTTTCACAAAATAATACAATTGGTCCATACGATGAAGAAAAAGGATACAAAGCTGGGCAATCATACATCGGCTCTAAGATAACCACTACTATTGGGGGTGGTGTATGTAAGCTTGCAACCACATTATATAATGTTGCTGTAGCCAGTAATTTAGAAATAGTAGAAAGGTATAACCACTTTATGCCTGTATCCTATGTGCCCTATGGCCAGGATGCAACAGTATCTTATGGCTCTAAGGACTTAAAATTTAGAAATATTACAGACTCTCCTATATTAATATGGGCAGAGGCCATAGATAATAGACTATTTGTATCCTTTTATGGGCAGCAAAAAGCTCCTAATGTAAAGTGGAATCATAAGATCTCAAATAGAATAGATGCCCCTAAAGTCTATAAATCAAATCCGAACTTGCCTGAAGGTGTGGAAAGAACTCTAGTTAAAGGTATGGAGGGCGCCTTAGTTGAGTCCTGGGTTATTATTTCCTATCCTGAGGGAGATGTAGAAACCAAGCACATGGGAGTTAGTCAATACTGGCCAATGCCCCATGTAATCGAAAGTTGCCATTAGATCATCACATAATCTATAATGCTTTTTATCAATTTCAATTCTGAAAATGTGATAGGACAATCTCCATATTTAATATTATTTGGTATGGAGGTGCGTGATGGATAGGGATTGGATCAAGATTTCGTTTATATATGTGGGAACGGTAATAGGGGCAGGTTTTGCATCGGGAAGAGAAATAGTTGAGTTCTTTGGAATATATGGACTTAAAGGAATTTTAGGACTTTCAGTAGCCGGAGTGTTATTTTCACTAATGGGAAGTCTACTTCTTTTGAAGATATATAGAAACAAAATTAAGGGGTTTGACGATCTGGTTGCGAGAATGTTTGGCAAAAAATTTGGAATCGTATTAGATATTATAATGATAATCTCACTATATACCGGGTATAGCGTCATGATCTCCGGAAGCGGTGCTATATTTAAAGAAGAGCTTGGTGCCTCCTTTACCTTGGGGATAATTACAATGGTAATCTTATCTTTTATAGTATTTTTATTTCAACTAGAGGGCTTTTCCTTTATAAGCTCTGCACTTGTCCCCTTACTTATACTAGGTATAGTATTTACATCCCTCTATCTAATCATCAAAGGTGATCATAACCTATATGGTATCAATGAAGGTAACATTATAACTCATAAGGGAAATTTTTTTTCATCCTCTCTTTTATATGTTGGCTCGAATTCCCTGATCATTATTACAGTCTTTTCATCCTTATTGCCCCTAATTCGTAATAGAAAGACCGCAATACTTGGGGGAGTGGCAGGAGGAATCATACTATATATGCTTGGGCTATCCATATTACTAATTATGTTATTGCACTATCCAGAGATTAAAACAATGGATATCCCAATGCTTAAAATTTCTAACTATATAGGTAGAAGTTATAGAAAGTTTTATGCCATCATTTTATGGATTGCTATTTTTACCACAGCCATAGCCAATGGCTCAAGCTTTATAAATCGTTTCGCCAACTCTAGATATAAGCTGCCTATTGCAACCATCTTTTGCATATCTGCCATTCCTCTAGCCCATCTAGGCTTTGCTAAACTAGTAAGTTTAATCTATCCCATATTCGGATTTATAGGACTTATAATTTTAGTCTTTATATTAATGGTTTTATAAACCATCCCTACTATGTACTACTATAGCACGTTTTGCATGTTCCTCCCAAAAATAAAACCGCGGCTAATAGCCGCAGCCCATTTTAATGGTTTTGATTAATCATCATTATTTTTTTCTTCATCGAAGTCTGAGTCTTCATCCTCATCGTCTTCAGCCTCATCCTCTTCTAACTCTGCATCCTCTTCATCCTCATCTTCCTCAGCCTCATCTTCCGCTCCATCTACATCTTCCTCAGAATCATTATCTGAATCTTCTATTTCAGTTCCATTGGTTTCTGTAGGCGCATCGCTATCATCGATATCTCCCGGAGTAGAACAGGCTGTTAAGCCTACCATGAAAATTAACACAAAGGCTAGAATCGATGCAGTTATTTTTTTAAGTTTCATAAAAAACCCTCCTAAAAATTAATATTGATTTGCGGGTAGAAATTTGCTTACCCATCTATAATAATCTTTAAGTGGATTCCACCTCCCTTTTACCGGTTATTAGTATAAGGGATGTTTTTTAATAAACTATGAACAATTTGTAAATATTATCTTAATAATCACTAGCTAAAATCTAGTATAACTATTCCATCATCATTATAGGG
>JAAZLT010000005.1 GCA_012799205.1 Clostridiales bacterium | reverse complement strand
TTGGGAGATAAAATTAAACTTGGAATAGTAGGTTATGGGAATGTAGGCAGGGGAGTTAGACTAGCCATAGAGCAAAACGAAGATATGGATCTAGTGGGTATATTCACTAGAAGGGCACCTGACAGTTTGAGGATAAGGGATTCTAATATACAGGTGGTAAACACCAACAGTGCCAAGGACTATAAAAAGAAAATAGATGTTATGATACTATGCGGCGGCTCAGCAACAGACCTTATAGAGCAGGGCCCGTATTTTGCAAGCATGTTTAACACTGTAGATAGCTTTGATACACATGAGAGGATTCCTGAATATTTTGAATCTATAGACAATGCAGCAAAAAAAGGAGGCAATACTTCACTTATATCCGGCGGATGGGATCCAGGGCTGTTTTCTATAAATCGGCTTATGGCAGAGGCCATACTTCCTATAGGTTTGGGACATACCTTTTGGGGACCAGGCATAAGTCTAGGGCATTCAGATGCCATAAGGCAAGTGGATGGGGTAGAGGACGGGATCCAGTATACGCTTCCTATAGAGTCTAAAATAGATGACATAAGGCAGGGGGGTGTCTCGGAGCTTTCCAATGCACAAAAACATATAAGACGATGTTTCGTAGTGGCAAAGGAAGGCGCAGATAAAAGGCGCATAGAAAGGGATATAAAAACTATGCCAAATTATTTTGCAGATTACAAGACAGAGGTTATATTTGTGGATAGTAATGAATTAAGAATGAATCATTCGGGGTCACCTCATGGGGGGCTTATAATACATAGCGGAAAGACAGGCAAAGAGGAAGAAAACATATCTACAATCGAATATTCACTTAGACTAGGGAGCAATGCAGAATTCACTGCAAGTGTCTTAGTGGCATATGCAAGGGCAATATATAGGCTCAATGGGGAAGGACATATAGGCGCTAAGACAGTATTTGATATTGCACCGGCCTACCTATCCAGAAGATCTTCGGCTGAACTACGACGGGACATGCTCTAATCTATAAGTATTTTGAATAGATTATTATTCATGTGAAAAAATGGGATACTATTATATATGGTCTATGGGTGCATGGACATTAAACTAGATTAGTAGTATAATTTTTTACAAGGAAGAATACTTTGTATATTTTGTATATTAGGGGGGATATATTGTTCAAAAATTCGAAGATTCCATACATTGAACTATTACCTTTAATCATATTATCATTTATATTTTTCAAAATTATATCTAATATAGCCCCTATGGCTAAGCTTATAAATCCTGTTACCATAATGTTTATATGGGCCTTTTGTATAGCATATGTGTTAAATCCCATAATGTCTCGGATAGAAAAGAGATTTAAATTACACAGGGCATGGAGCCTACTTATTACATATATGATATTCATAGGTGTAATTACAGTGCTTATCACTATTATCGCACCAAAGATAGGTAGCAGTATAAAAGATCTTGTATCTTCTATTCCAGGTTATAGAAACACTGCACAAGATTGGATAGAAGCCAATGCAGATAAATTTGGATGGGATGAGGCAAGTGGTGCAAATATAGAGGAAAGATCCAAAGAACTCATGGAAAATGTATATAGATATGTCACTAGGGGTCTTAATATGACCTTATCTAAGCTAGTGGATATTACCTTTTCTATAGTAAGGGGTCTATTTACAGTAATTATATCCATATATATTCTAAAGGATAAGGAAAAGTTTAAAGATATGTCTATAAGGCTTACCTATGCATTAACTGACAAAAGAAATGCAAATAGGATTATCAAAAATTTTGCTGAGATAAATACTATTTTCTCCAAGTTTATATTGGGAAAAGCCCTAGACTCCCTTATAATCGGTATCCTTTGCTATATAGGTCTCAAGCTTCTCAAAATTCCATTTGCCCTACTTTTAAGTCTAATTGTGGGGACTACTAATATGATACCCTATTTTGGACCGTTTTTGGGCATGATACCTGCATTTATAATAACCCTATTTTATAGTCCTATAAAAGCTCTTTGGACCACTATATATATATTACTTTTACAGCAATTTGATGGTTGGTATCTAGGACCTAAGATACTGGGCAGTCATGTTGGCCTCTCTCCATTTTGGGTTATGGTAGCCATACTCATAGGTGGCAAAGTCTATGGTGTATTGGGAATGTTTCTAGGGGTACCCATAGCAGCAACTTTGAGAATGTTTATGAATAAGTATATAGATAGGCAATTAGAAGAGAAGAAGGTTTGTTTATAGGAAGGAGACATATTTTGAAAAAACATAATGTTGGCAGATATTTAATATTTGCCATAATTTTAATAGTAGCATCCATCTTATTTCCCGAATTAGGTATTTTTACAGATGCGGACGATAGCACGCCTATAACAGGTGACCTGGATATATATTTTTTAGATGTAGATCAGGGAGACAGTGCATTTATCCATACTCCAGAGGGTAATACCATACTTATAGATGGAGGAGAGGCCAAATCTGCAGATACTATATTAAAATTTTTAGACGAAAAGGGCATAGATAGACTAGATATTGTAATTGCAACTCATGCCCATGCCGATCATATAGGGGGGCTTGTAAAAGTCGTAGAGCAAATGGATATAGGTGCTGTATACATGCCAAAAGCTACCCATACAACTAAGACATTTGAAAATCTTGTAATGGCTGTACAGGCAAAAGGGCTTAAGTTTAAGGCGGCTTATGCCGGGGCAAAGATTCCATTAGAAGATGTGAATGCACAATTTGTAGGACCTATAGAGAAGGATTCATATGAAGATCTAAATAATAGCAGTGCAGTTTTAAGATTAGTATATGGAGAGATGGGTTTTCTATTTACTGGCGATGCAGAAACAGAGGCAGAAATGGAAATGATCTCAAGTGGGCAAAACCTAAGGGCACAGGTATTGAAGCTGGGGCATCATGGCTCTACCACTTCAAGCACAGAGGAGTTTCTAGATGCTGTATCTCCAGAGTATGGGATAATAAGCTGTGGCAAAGATAATAAATATGGCCATCCCCATGTTGAAATATTGGAAAGGCTTAAGGATAATAATATTTCTATATATAGGACAGATGAGCTTGGCACCATCCATATCCGATGTGATGGCAAGAAAGTCGAGTTTAAATGAGGTGATTAAAGATGAAAAAGGCTATAGTAGATAGAATCGAAGATGACCAGGTGATCTGTGAGCTGGAGGATGAAAGTTTTATAGAAATGCATATAGAACTATTTCCTAAGCACTTAAAAGAGGGCGATGTCATAATTATATATAAAGACGGCATAAAAGTAGACCTCAAAGCCACTGAAGATAGGAAAAATAGTATTAAAGAGCTCATGGAGGATATGTGGGAATAGATATCTGTTAAAATTGATTGACTTTTAATCTGGACTCGTATATTATGTAATAAATATTTTGAATAAATTCTTAAGGGAGGTTCTTTGCTATGACAAATATAATAGAATTGCTTGCCATATTAAATGCAATAGCTTTTATATTCTTTATATTTTTTGGCCAGGGCTTTAGCGCTGGATATTTGTCATGCAATAGAATATGTTTTAAACCCATAGGAATATAATGAGCTAGGTATAAAATATACAAAGATTTTAAAAGACTCGTTATACGGGTCTTTTTTTATATTTGAAAATAAAATTTTAGGAGGATGAGATATGATAGTAGTAATGAAACCATCGGCAACACCAGAGCAGATTGATCATGTAGTAGAGAGGTTAGAGCGGTTTGATTTAACAGTGCAGAGGGTGCAAGGGGTAAGTTATTGTATATTGGGTCTCATAGGCGATACAAGTGGAATAACTACCGATCAAATAAGTGCAATAGATGCAGTAGATAAAATAATGAGGGTTCAAGAACCCTTTAAGAGGGCCAACAGATTATTTCATCCAGAAGAGACCATAATAGAGGTAGACGGCGCAAGGATTGGCGGCGGACATATGGCAATTATGGCAGGGCCTTGCTCTGTGGAGGGCGAGGAACAGATTATAAGTATAGCCCGTCAAGTGAAAGAGGCGGGGGCGCAATTTCTAAGAGGCGGGGCCTATAAGCCTAGGACATCTCCCTATAGCTTCCAGGGTCTTAGAGAAGAAGGATTAAAGCTACTAAAGGCAGCAAAGAAGGAGACAGGGCTACCCATTGTGACAGAGGTCATGTCAGTTAGCCAAGTGGAGATAGTGGCAAAATATGCAGATATACTCCAGATAGGAACTAGGAATATGCAAAATTTTGAACTCTTAAAAGAAGTGGGCAAGATAGACAAACCGGTGCTCCTAAAAAGAGGGCTATCTGCAACTATTCATGAGTTTTTGATGTCAGCAGAATATATTATGTCTGAAGGCAATGAAAGAGTGATACTTTGCGAAAGAGGCATAAGAACCTTTGAGACATATACTAGAAATACTCTAGATATAAGTGCCATACCGGTTATAAGGCAATTAAGTCACCTTCCTATCATTGTAGATCCAAGCCACGCTTCAGGCAGGTGGGAGCTGGTAGAAACCCTTTCCAAAGCTGCAGTAGCAGCCGGAGCAGATGGCCTTATGATAGAAGTTCATAATGATCCAGAGAATGCATTCAGTGATGGGGAAGAGTCGCTAAAGCCAGAACGATTCGCCAAATTGGTGAAAAATATAGAAAAGATTGCCCTTTTAGAGGGAAAGATACTAACACGTAGGCAGGAGAGCTAATATGCAAAGGGTTGCATATTTAGGGATCCCCGGTTCATTTAGTTATCAGGCAACGCGTATATACTTTGGGGATGAGGTGGATCCTTTATCTCAAAATAGTTTTGATGATATATTTAAGCTATTAGATAGTGGGGATGGGGATTTCGGGGTCCTACCTGTAGAAAATTCCTCAGTAGGTATGATAACGCAGGTGTTTGACCTTTTAAATCAATATAATGCCAAAATTCAGGGAGAATTGTTTTTAAGGGTTGAGCATAATCTTTTAACCATTTCGGGAGCTAGGTTAGAGGATATAAAGGAGATCTATTCCCATCCACAGGCAATACAGCAATGTGCAAAGTTTTTAGGTCAGTCTCAAAATTGGCAGGCTATCCCATTTTTTGATACAGCTAAGAGCGCCAAATGGGTGAAAGGGCAAAAGGATAAAGCCTTAGCTGCAATCGGGAGCACTGAGGCCGCTAGACTCTACGGGCTAGATATATTGGTAAGTGATATACAAGATAATTCATCCAACTATACTAGGTTCGTTATAATCGCCAGAGAAAATGAAATTAAAGCTGATTATAATAAGATAAGCCTAAATTTAACTTTAAACCATACAGCAGGGTCCTTATACAAGGTGGTTGAACAGTTTGCTAAAAGTAATTTAAATATGCTCAGTATTAAATCTAGACCTATAGTTAGTAGACCCTTTGAATATATGTTCTATATAGACTTTGAGGGCAATCTCAGGGATGATAACGTAAAGTATGCTCTAAAAAGGATACAGAGGCATTGCTCTAATTTCAAGATATTAGGCAATTATAAGGCAGGCACATTTAAGCATATTCTCTAATGAAGGGGTTGCCTTAGGGGGGGCTTAGGTATATCATGGAATATGAAAATATATAAATTTAGGAGATGGTGTAATTGTCAAATTGTGATAACTGCCCGGTAGCGGATGGATGTACATCACAAGAAAACTGCGATATAGAAAATAACCCTCACAACCGTATAAAACGTGTAATAGGGGTAATGAGCGGTAAGGGTGGTGTAGGAAAATCTACAGTCTCTGTTATGTTAGCTCGTATGCTAAGATCTAAGGGTTATAGGGTTGGAATAATGGATGCAGATATAACGGGGCCTAGCGTGCCAAGGCTTATGGGGCTAGAAAATGCAAAGGCTATGCAAAATGAACTTGGAATAATACCTGTCAGCTCTATGGAGGGTATAGATGTAATATCTTTAAACTTTTTCATGGATAATGAAGAGCAGCCAGTTATATGGCGAGGACCCTTAATCGCAGGAGCTGTAAAGCAGTTCTGGACAGATGTAGTATGGGGAGAACTAGACTATCTAGTAATTGATATGCCGCCAGGTACTGGTGATGTTGCGCTGACCGTTATGCAATCTATGGCCATAAATGGCATGATAATGGTGTCAACTCCGCAAGATATGGTATCTATGATAGTTGCTAAGGCTGTCAACATGGTGAAGGCTATGAACCTGCCTATAATAGGTGTGGTGGAGAATATGAGCTATATGATATGCCCTAATTGCAACGAGAGAATATCCATATTTGATGACGGAGATTCGGATGCATTTACAGAACGTCAAGATATAAAGCTGCTGGCTAAGCTTCCTATGTCTGGGGAATTATCCACTATTGCCAGTAAAGGTAGTGTGAACGATTTTAGCAAAGGGATTATTGACCCATTTAAAAAGGTAGTGAAAGAGGTAGAGAAGGTTTAGCTACAGACAAAAGAGCTATGATAGCAGTTAATCATAGCTCTTTTATGTGCATGAGCAGGTAAATATATATACTAGCTATAGATATATTTGGCATGGTCATAGCTACAACTCGTCTAAGATATACAATATGTTCGCCTTTAAGCTTGGGATTGGACAGAAGCAGGGGCAAAAACCCCATTGTCACCGGCATATTTATTATCACATCTATGATATCAGATTCCTTAATGTTGGCTATAGACATGAGAAGTTGATCTGTATAATGATCAAATTCCCTTGTGTTTAAGATCTTATTACATTTATCTAGCATTAGGTCATTTAAGTTTCTAAATGAATATATGGCCTTTCGCTCTATTTTAAGTTCTTGGGCTGCAATTTCTGCCATAGAAATTAATAAGGCTATTCTAGCACCTTTCTTCGTAAAGATATACTCTAACATATTGCCCTGAAGACTAGTATAGACCTTAGATATTATCATCCTATTTATGGGTAGAAACTTATCTTTCCTATCAATACCTAAAAGTGAATAAATGGTCTTAAGGGCCATATAATCTATATATATATCCCTAAAGCCTCTATCCGGTATTTCTTTTATATAATATATGTTTCCACAAACCTTTCCCATGGCCCTTAAGGTATCTAGATATCCTATATCCATATTAAGCCTTGATTGTTTGGTGTTAAAATCTAATTTAGCTCCTACGCTCTCAGAAGGTTTAATATGTATTATGTTAAGCCCTGTTACGTCCACATCCTTTGGTATGCCATTATTGGATATATCTACAACTATTATATTTTCAATCTCCTTTTGTACCATAAGAGATATGGGGACATTATTATATATTCCTCCGTCTATGAATCGATCATCATCTATTTCAACTGGTCGAAAGGAAGGGAAACAGGAACTGGCAAGCAAATAATCTATAAGCTGACCCTTTGGTATATCTTCTTTGAATAATTCTATAGGTTTTAATTTAGATAGTGAAAATGTTACTAGGCCAAAATCTATGGGTGAGTTCCTTATTTTATCCTCATCTATTATACTGGCTATTAGTTTAGATAAAGGAGCAGTATCTAATCCTCCAGCATATATTGCCTCTCTTATGGCAGGGAATAGGTCTATGGGATATTTATATAGATCATGTATAGAATCTATCTCTTTTTGAAACCTTATTACATCTTTAATAGCTAGGCTATCCCATAGCTTATAGGCCTTGTCAAAATCATCTTGCACCATGACAGCACCATTTAAGGCCCCGACTGAGGTACCTGTAATGGCTGTGATTTTAATATTCATCTCCCGCAGGGCTCTCCATACACCTATCTCATAGCTTCCCCTAGCTCCTCCACCCGCTAGTACTAATCCATATTCGGCCACAATACCGCCTCCATACAATGCTCTTAATAAGTATATTATAGCATCTTAGGCAATAAAATAACTATGTAATTTAGATTTTAATAGATATCAATCCCATTAAATTATCGCATCTAGATTGGGGTGGCAAAATCGTGTCTGTGTGTTGTAACAGGGTCCATGTGATGATATAATGAAGTTAGCTTCAAGGGGAAGTATTATATAAGGGGGAGATTATATGGGTCTAGAGTTGATTGCCATGAATTTAGGATGGCTCATGATCGCATTTTTTATATTGGGAACAACCTTAATAGCAATAGAGATTATAGTACCAGGTTTTGGAATCGCAGGGGTTCTAGGAATAATATCCCTCATAATTGGGCTGAGACTTGCATATGGTTTAGTGGCGCCGGCTGTACTGATAATGCTGATTGCAATTATATTAGTGGTGATAACAGCCCTCGTGATCTGGTTTTATCGCTCTATCACTAGAGATGGCAGGCTGTCTAAAATTCTTGTGTTAAAATCTCAACCAGAGGCTGGCAAAACACATGCTAGAGTGGAAGATAAAAGGCCCTCATTAAACCAGCAGGGAAGAGCGCTTACCATGCTAAGACCCACTGGGACTGTAGAATTCGACGGAGAGAAATTTGATGTGATCACAGAGGGAGAATCTATACCGGCAGGCACTATAGTTGAGGTCATAAAAAAAGAGGGTTTTAAGATTATAGTTAGGGAGATAGAGAATCATAGCTAAAAGCTATGATTCTTTTTTTATGTCATTCCATCCTTAAATGTATTCATATTGCTAAAAAAGCACATAATTAGATAAGGCAATATATAAATCACTTGCAAAGGAGAGACTATATATTGAATACAGAAACCTTACAAGAGAGAGCAGAACAAGTAGCAATGGAGCAAAGTAGGGTAATAGATGGAATGCCAAAACCACCAGTGGTTATAGACATGAAAAGAAGTAGTGCTAAACTAATTGAGTCCTATAGATCTATTTATTCAAATATAAAACATGAGTCTAACATGGTGCCAGCGGCAGAGTGGCTAGTGGATAATTTCTATATAATTGAGGGGCATATTAAAGATATACAATTTAATTTACGCAATGGCTATTTCAAAGATCTACCCGTACTTAAAGGAGCAGATTACAGAGAAGATCTACGGGTATATGAAATTGCAAGAGAGATTATAGATTTTACATCGGGAAGACTAGATAGTGATATAATATATAAATTTATAGACCAATACCAAAAGGTGACTCCACTTACCATATCTGAACTTTGGGCTATTCCACTTATGCTTAAAATAGTACTTATACAAAACATAGAGTACATGGCTGTAGATATAGAAAATACACAAAAACTCAAATATGAGGGATATAGATGGGGTCAAAGAATGATCGAAGCTTTTGAGAAATCCTCAGTTCAACTATATGCCGTATTGGATCAGCATGATAGGCATTATAAATATATGCAAATGTCCTATGCAGATTCACTTTTAAGATGTCTACAAGATCATGGCGCTGAAGCCGCGACTATTATAAAGCAAATAGATAGACGTCTAATTAGGCAAGGGGATAGTGCGGATAGTGTAGCACAAAGAGAGTATAAAAGGCAAACCGAAGCTAAGGTCTCTATGGGAAATGTAATCACATCCTTGAAGCTAGTATCAGAGATAAGATGGGAAGATATTATAGAAGATCTATCTTTGATGGATAGAGTACTGAGAAAAGACCCAGCTCAGATTTACGGTAGGATGGATTTTAAATCCCGCGACTATTATAGGAAAGAGCTGGCGAAACTTGCGAAAAGGGCGGACCTAGACGAAGTCTATGTAGCAAGACTCGTATTAGAGTGTATAGAAAATAGAGACGACTCCATGCAGGATGATATTAAATTTAAACATGTAGGTTATTATCTAGTAGGCAAGGGTAGGCAGATACTTAAGGATTATATAGGCTTAGAAGATAGAAGAATATATGATCGAGCCAAAGTCTATATAGGGGGAATAATGGGATTAACTGCTCTATGTATAGGGCTATTCCTGCTAACATCAGGTATATTAGCTGAAGGCTTCAATGCTTTAACTATACTCTATATATTGCTGGCTCTAGTTCCCATATTAAGTATAGTCATAGGTTTAGCTAATTGGCTTATAACTACTAAGTATCCGCCTAGCATATTGCCAAGACTTGAGCTTAAAGATGGTATCCCTAAAGAATTTGAGACCATGGTCATAACTCCTACACTACTGACAAGTAAAAAGAGCGTAGAGGAATTAGCCAAGCAAATGGAAGTCTTTTATATGGCTAATAAAGACAAAAGACTCCATTTTGCTATTGTAGGGGATTTTAAGGATGGGCCTAATGAATACGAATCATCAGATGACGAAATCGCTCAGGCAGGAATAGAGGCGATAAGGGCCCTAAACGCCAAATATGGAGAGGGTATATTTTTCTATTTCAATAGAAGTAGGCAATGGAATGAGGATCAAAGACTATGGATGGGATGGGAGCGTAAAAGGGGGGCTTTAGTAGAGTTCAATAGGCTACTTAGAGGAGATGGCGGAACAAGCTATTATATAAAAGAGGGAGATCTTAGTATACTTCCCAGGATAAAATATGTAATCACATTAGATGCCGATACCCAGCTGCCAAGAGAGACTGCAAAAGAGCTTATAGGTATAATGGGGCATCCACTTAATAGACCCGTATTAAATGATGATGCTACTTTAGTGGTAGATGGATATGGGATAATTCAGCCTAGAATTGGAGTGGATATTGAAAGTGCTGCTAGCTCATTTTTCTCGCTTAAATTTTCGGGCCAGGCGGGTATAGATCCATATACCACTGCTGTATCCGATATATACCAAGATTTATTTAAAGAGGGCATATTTGTAGGCAAGGGTATATATGATGTGGATATATTTTTAGAGGTCCTAGATGGTGCCATTCCAGAAAATAGTGTTCTAAGCCATGATCTACTAGAGGGCTCTTATATAAGAACGGGCCTTGCTACAGATCTGGAATTCATAGATGGGTACCCCTCCCATTATGTGGCCTATGGTATGAGACAACATAGATGGACTAGAGGAGATTGGCAGCTTATGCCCTGGCTTGGCAAACGCTCGCCTCTATCTTTACTGTCTAAGTGGAAGATACTAGATAATATGAGGCGAAGCCTGGTGCCGACTATGCTTCTATTTATATTTATATTGGGTTCACTAAATATACTAAAGGGCTCAAAGGGTTGGCTGGCTTTAGCTATCTTGACAGTTGTCTACCCATTTATAATAGACACGCTTGACTGCCTAATAGGATACTATAGGCATTGGCGCCGGCAAATTGGAATAGATGAGATATTTTCTGAGATAGGCTCTGTTATATGGCAATCCACCCTATTTATGGTGTTTATAGCATATCAGGGGCATTTAATGCTTGATGCTATCCTTCGAAGCATAGTCAGAGTATTTTTCACCCGAAAGAATATGTTAGAGTGGGTTACAGCAGCCGATACAGAAAGAAGATTTACAGGAAACTTTGCAGACTTTATTACAAAGATGATATATTCAATCATCATAGGCATGTTTCAAGTAATGGCGATTCTGGCCATTGAGGGCCCCAATACCATATTTGCCCTAATACTTGCAATGATTTGGATATTTGCTCCTTGGATAGCCTATATAATCAGCAGGCCAATTGACTATTCCAGCGATAAATTAGAGCAGCAAGAGATTAAGACCATTAGGCGGCTAGCTAGAAAGACCTGGGGCTATTTCGAGGACTTTATGACTCAGGAAAATAATTGGCTTCCGCCGGATAATTACCAACTTAACCCTATAACTGGTGTGGCTCATAGGACATCCCCCACAAATATAGGGCTAGGTCTTATGTCAGCCCTTGCAGCAAAGGATCTTGGCTATATAGGGAATTTAGAATTTGTAGAAAGAGCTAAAGATACTATAGCCACGGTAGAAAAACTAGAAAAATGGGAGGGCCATATATATAACTGGTATGACACTAGAACATTAAAGCCTCTTATTCCCGCATATGTATCCACAGTAGATAACGGAAATCTAGCAGGATATTTAATTGTGCTCATAGAGGAGCTATCTAGGTTAAGGGAGGCACCAATAGTAAATAGTGTGGTTATAGAGGGTTTAAGGGATACTATATATGCATACTCAGGTAGAGAATATGAGGATATATTGACTGTACTGCCAGATGAGGTTGTAAGACGAGATTTCACATTAACTAGATGGAAGAGATTGCTAGATGCGCAGGATAGTAGCCCTATTTCTCGCATAGAGAGTGTAGTCAAGGCATATAAAAGGGAGCTCAATACATTTTTACCCTGGGTCGGGATATTAGCCGACATTCCAGACTTTTTATTAGAAGATAGTTTAAACGAGAGGGGATTGGACGAAGGGCTATTAGAGATGCTGAGTAAGCTTAATAGTCCATTAAGTATATCCGAATATATTAAAGGATATGAAGAGATTTTAAATATCCTAGATGAAATAGATGGAGGGCAAAAGTCTCGGCTTGCTGGGGCTAAGAGCAGCGATGTCAGCCATAAATGGGTTGATGAATTTAAGGAGGCCATAAACCTATCACATAAGGGTCTACAAACTTTTTTAGCGGATATAGACATGCTCATAGAGCGAGTGGAGATGTTATTTATGAAGATGAATTTTGCAAAGCTCTACGATAACGAAAGAGAGCTTTTCTCCATAGGTTATGATGTCGAAAGTGGACAGCTTACAAATAGTTTTTATGATATACTGGCTTCCGAGGCAAGGCAGGCAAGTCTTATAGCCATTGGGAAGGGGGATGTGCCAAAGAGGCATTGGTTTAAAATGGGACGTGCCCTAACTACTATAGGGAATACAAAGACGCTCCTATCTTGGAGTGGCACTATGTTTGAATATATGATGCCCCTTTTAGTTATGAGAGACTACCCCTATACTCTTTTTAACGAGACATATAAAGGTGTCATTCGCGGGCAGATAGAATATACAAGGCGAAGGAATTTGCCCTGGGGCATATCAGAGTCTGGATATAACGCATTTGACAGACATTTTAATTATCAATACAAGGCCTTTGGAGTGCCGGGTCTAGGCCTAAAATCCGGCCTTGGTGAAGACCTTGTAATAACCCCTTATGCCTCTGTATTGGCGCTTCAGGTAGATAAAAATCTTGCAATGCAAAATATACATCATCTCATAGAAAAGGGCCTAGAAGGAGAGTATGGCCTTTTTGAAGCCATAGATTATACTCCCTCAAGGCTACCTAGGGGCAAAGATAGCGCAGTAGTAGAAAGTTTCATGGCCCACCATAAGGGAATGAGCCTTATGGCCATTTCAAATATGCTATATGATAATGTGATGCAAAAGCGTTTTCACAGCCATCCTATTGTAAGATCGGTAAATCTTTTGCTCCAAGAGAGGATTCCTGTAAAAAAGGTATACCTAAAGGACTTTATAGAACCTACACTGCCTGTTCATAGGGACCTGAGAACGCATTCAGATAAGGTGAGACGGTTTAGTAGCCCAAGAACCCAGCTCCCCCAGGTTCAGATACTATCTAATGAAAATCTATCTACAGTTATTACCAATAGCGGTGGAGGTTATATAAAATATAAGGATGCAGCTATAAGCAGGTGGAGGCAGGACACTACCAAAGATGATTGGGGACCATCTATTTATGTACAAAATCTCAACTCCAATAATTTCTGGTCGGCTACCTATATGCCTTGTGGCCATAGGGCAGATAAATATGGCGTAGAATTTGCTGTAGATAGAGCCACATTTAAAAGAAAAGATGGGAGTATTAAGACCCGTACTGATATAATCATCTCTCCGACCCAGGATGTAGAGATCAGGAGATTGACGCTAAAGAATACTAGCAGCTATAGGAGGGTAGTAGATGTAACCAGCTATTTTGAGCTAGTTATAGCACCCCTTATAAGTGATATTGCCCATAGAGCATTTAATAATCTATTTGTAGTGACAGAATTTGTGCCAGAATATAACGCATTAATTGCCCGAAGGCGCCCGGGAGCTAATCTGGAGAGTGATATATGGGTTGTCCATAGTGTATTAGTGGAGGAAGGGGAGGATATAGGGGCGCTGCAATATGAAACCAATAGGATGAAATTTATAGGAAGGGGTCGAGATACCGCCTCTCCAGTCTCCATGGATCCAGGCACTCCCCTATCTAATACAGTAGGGGCTGTGATAGATCCTATAATGAGCCTTAGAAAGAGGGTTGGCATAGACGCCGGGGGATCGGCAAAGGTATCCTATATAACTGGTGCTGCCACAAGTAGGGATGAAGCCATATCACTTGCAAGAGAAAACAGCAGCCAGGGCTCAATAGAGTCTGCATTTGAACTTGCTTGGACCAGAAATCAAGTAGAACTTAAATACCTAGGTATTTCCCTAGAGGATGCTAATTTTTATCAGGAGCTGGCATCTCACATACTCTACCACTCCCCTAATAAGGCAGGACAGGGTGATATAATAGTAAAAAACAATAGGGGAAGGACTGCCCTATGGGCTCATGGGATTTCAGGAGAACTACCAATAGTAGTAATTGCGATTAAATCTATGGCACATATATCTCTAGTAAATAAAATATTATCTGCTCATGAATATTGGCATACCAAGGGACTTAAGGTAGATATTGTAGTGTTAAATGAATATGGCAGCAGCTATGAACAGCCTATTACAGAACGGCTAGAGGAGATTATCTCTATAGGGCATTGTAGAGATCTTAAGGATTGCCCGGGAGGTATATATTTGAGGCAGGCAGATCAGATGGAAAAGGATGAGATAAAGGCCATAATATCTGCCAGTGCCCTGGTTCTAAGAGGAGATGATGGAAACTTAGAAATGCAGCTATACAGAAGGCGGCCCTATATACTTCCAAAGTCTGTGGATAGAATTTCGTCATATAAATATGTAAATGTACATCCTCCTAAATTTCCTAAAGATGAGCTAATGTTTTATAATGGACTGGGCGGATTTTGGCAAAATGGCAGAGAATATATAATGCAATTGACTGAAGGAATGTTCACGCCTGCTCCTTGGAGCAATGTAATTGCCAATGAAAGCTTTGGAACCCTTATAACGGAGCTAGGCACTGTATATACATGGAATAAAAATAGTAGGGAGAACAAGCTAACTACATGGTCAAATGATCCCGTGGTAGATCCGCCAGGAGAGGCCATATATATAAGAGATGATAAGACAGGCCATGCCTGGACAGTTACACCTTCTCCGATTAGGGGGGATGGAGAGTATGTAATTAGGCACGGTCAGGGATATACTACATTTGAGCATAATAGCCATGGAATGTATTGCACTCAGACTGTATATGTGCCAAGAGAAAATCCGGTAAAGATAAATATGATGACAATCCACAATCCAAGCTCTCAACCAAGGGATATAAGTATATACTACTATTGCAAATGGGCATTAGGGGTGGATAGAACCGCCGGAACAGAGTTTATAAAATCTAAATATGATAGAGATCTAGATGTTCTTTTGACATCCAATCCACATAATGAAGAGTTCATAGATGAGCAGGCATTTATGTTTTCCAATAAACCTATAATGTCCTTTACTTCAGATAGGGGAGAGTTTATAGGCAGAGGTGGGAACTATAAAAAACCTGCAGCGCTTGAGAGGATAAGGCTTAGTAACACGGCCGGCGCAGGCTTCGATCCATGCGGTGCTATCCATATAAAGGTCACCATACCAGGCGATTCAAAAGAAAATATTGCCTTAATACTGGGGCAAAGCCAAGATATGAGAGATATAGAATCTCTTACAGCAAAGTATAGAAGGTTTGAGAATGTATCTACAGAATTAGAAAAAGTAAAACAATTTTGGGATAAGACCTTGGAGACTGTGCAGGTCAACACTCCAGATCAATCATTTAATATCCTTATAAATAGATGGCTACTCTACCAGACCATAAGCAGCAGACTTTGGGCAAGAACTGCATTTTATCAGGCTGGAGGCGCATATGGCTATAGAGATCAGCTACAGGATGTATTAGCGGTTATGCATAGCCATCCCAAGATTGCCAGAAGGCAGATTCTACTTCATGCTGAGCATCAGTTTAAAGAGGGCGATGTACAGCATTGGTGGCATCCGCCAAATAGGGGTGTGAGGACCCGGATTACTGATGATCTATTGTTCTTACCTTTCCTAACAGCTGATTATATTAATGTGACAGGTGATGAGAGCATATTAGATGAGGGGCTTAGCTATCTTGAGGATATAGAGCTTAGCCCAGATGAAAAGGATAGGTATAACTCACCAAGAGTGTCAAAAGATAAGGAGAGTCTATATGATCATTGCATTAGAGCAATTGAGAGGGCCTCTAAATTTGGAGTTCATGGGCTGCCGCTAATAGGCGGTGGAGATTGGAATGACGGCATGGATAGAATAGGCAGAGAAGGCCAAGGAGAGAGTATATGGCTAGGCTGGTTTATGTATAGGGTGTTAAATGACTTTATTCCTATATGCGAGATGAAAGGGGATATGGATAGAGCTAAGGCCCTAAGTGCTATAGCGGATAAACTCCTTAAGTCTATAGAGGATCATGGCTGGGATGGTGGTTGGTATAGAAGGGCATATTTTGACGATGGAACACCACTTGGATCTGAATATAATGACGAATGCCAGATAGATTCCATAAGCCAATCATGGAGTATAATATCAAAGGGCGGGCGCAGTGAGCGGGTCAAGGAGGCTATGCGCTCTTTAGAAAATCATCTAATAGATAGGGAGACAGGCATTATAAAACTTCTCTGGCCACCGTTTTTTGGTACAGAACTAGACCCTGGTTATATAAAGGGTTATGTGCCTGGAGTGAGAGAGAATGGAGGGCAATATACCCACGCGGCTACTTGGGTCATACTTGCCTATGCAATGCTTAAAGATGGTAATATTGCAATGGAGCTTTATAACATGATAAATCCTATAAACCACTCAAAGACCCCGACAGAGGCCTTTAGATATAGAGTTGAGCCCTATGTGATGGCTGCAGATGTGTACTCTGCCCCACCCTACGAAGGAAGAGGTGGATGGACCTGGTATACTGGAGCTGCTAGCTGGATGTATAGGATTGCAATAGAATCGCTCTTAGGGTTAAAAAAGAAAGGGGATGTACTAACTATAGATCCCTGTATACCCACTGAATGGAGCGAGTTTACAATTCGCTATAGATATATAAACACCCTCTATAGCATACGTGTGCGAAACGGCAGGGATGGACAAGGGGATAATATTATCCATCTAAAGGATGATGGAGGTCATCATCAGATAGAAATAAATCTATAAAAAATCATAGGTCAAGCCCCCGGTGGAATATGTATAAATAGAAAATTCTTATCCGGGGGTTTAAATATGAGGGTAATATTTATAAAAAGGCGTACGCTCTTTATCCTATGGTTAATAGTTGGTATTCTAATTGCAGGGACATACATTTTGAAGATACGAAAGATTAGATCTATACAGACATTTAATCTACCATTAGGCAGTAAGACAATTGTAATAGATGCAGGTCATGGTGGTATAGATCCTGGTGCAGTAAGTCCATCTGGCACTCGAGAGGATAAGATAAATCTTAAAATAGCATATAAACTAAAGGAGACACTTGCAAGAGAGGGAAGTACAGTTATTATGACTCGTACAAGCGACGAGGGGTTATATGATACAAGGCTTGGTAAGGGCGTGGGAAATTTAAAACGACAGGATATGCAAAGACGAGTAGAGATAATAAAAAACAGTAATCCTGATATAGTCGTAAGCATACATTTAAACTATTTTAACCAATCTCAATACTATGGCGCTCAAGTCTTTTATATGGATGGCAGTGGCGAAGGTAAAAATCTAGCCCAATGTATCCAGCTGAAACTCATTGATATATTAAATAGGGGTAATAATAGGCAGATAAAATCTGTAGACAACATTCTCATATTAAAGGCCAGTTCTGCTCCAAGTGTCTTAGTAGAATGTGGTTTTCTTTCAAATCCAGATGAAGAAAAACTACTTAAGACAGATAGATATCTAGATGATGTAGCCTATGCCATATACTGTGGGATAGTCGATTACTTCTCAGAGCCATAATCTTTGCACTTTTGGCTATACTTGTGCTAAACTTATAGTAGGTAAAATATTAATATAATAGGCTAATAGAATTCACTCAATAGGAGAAGATCGCACTAAAACAAGAAATATTAAAGGAGCGATAAGCATGAAAAATGTCAAGGGACTATATATAATGCCTCATCCACCTATTATAATGCCCAAGATCGGGCGTGGTGAAGAAAAAAAGGCTCAGTCGACTATAGACGCCCTTATGGAATGTTCAAAGGAGATAGCAAAGTTGGCACCCTCTACCATAGTCCTTATAACGCCTCATGGACCTATGTTTGAGGATACAATTGTGATTATGATGGATAACATATTAAGTGGAGATATGGGTAGATTCGGAAGACCTAGGCTGAAGTACAAGTTTGAAAATGACATAGATCTAGGTATAGAAATTATGCAATCAGCGAGAAACATGGACATACCATGTATTGGCCTAGATGTCAAAAGCGCAAAGACATATGGCGTATCAACTGATCTAGATTGGGGTGCATTGGTGCCTTTGCATTTTGTACTCGAAAACTATAGAGAATTTAAGTTAGTTCATATAACTGTCTCATTTTTAGAATATAGTCAGATCCATAGATTTGGCACATCCATAGCAGAGGCCATAGAGAACTTAGGTACAGATACGGTGATTATCTCCAGTGCGGATCTATCCCATAGACTGGCAGAGGATGGGCCATATGGATTTAATCCGGCGGGTCCTAAACTGGATAAGGCCATAACAGATAATATAAAGGAAGGCTCTGTAAAAGGGCTTATGAATCTGGATAGGGGACTTATTAGAGATGGCGGAGAATGTGGACTTCGCCCCATCATTATGGGTTTTGGTGCACTTTATGGACAAGATATAAATCCAAGGCTACTCTCTTATGAGGGGCCCTTTGGTGTAGGGTATAGCGTAGCATCTATTCTCCCAAAAGCTAATGGGGAGGGCCCCTATGTATCCCTTGCTAGAAGGGCTTTGGAGACATATATAAATACCGGAGAGATTATAGAGCCTACAGAGGACTTGCCAAGGCAGATGATAGAAAATAGGGCAGGGGTATTTGTAACCCTAAATATACATGGAAATCTAAGGGGCTGCATAGGTACAATTGGGCCTACCAAAGAGAATATAGCAAAAGAGCTAATAGATAATGCCATAAGTGCCGGCACTGAAGATCCAAGATTTACGCCTGTAAGGCGAGGGGAGCTATCTGATATAGTATATTCTGTAGATGTGCTTGAAAATCCTGAGCCCATAGATTCAATAGAGGATTTGAATGTAAAAAAATATGGTGTAATAGTTAAAAAGGGCTTAAAAAGGGGACTACTACTTCCAAATATTGAAGGCATAGACTCCCCTGAGGAGCAGGTCAGTATAGCACTTCAAAAGGCTGGTATTAGGCCCAATGAGAGATATAAGATGGAGCGCTTTAAAGTCATAAGATACAAATAGGTGGTGAGATATATGATAAAGGCTAGATTCTTTTCCAGAGAGAATGGGGCCGTAATATGTGAACTCTGTCCCCATAGATGCTCTATAGCCAATCAAAAGATGGGTATATGTAGACAAAAGAAGAACGAAGGTGGGAATCTCTATGCATTAAATTATGGAAGTATATCCTCTATGGCCATAGACCCCATAGAGAAGAAACCCTTATATCACTTTTATCCCGGCTATGATATACTATCTATAGGTGGACTAGGGTGCAATTTGCAGTGTAAGTTTTGCCAGAACTGGCGGATCTCGCAACGAGACAGAGTCACAGAAAAGATCGACCCTAGAAAAGTGGTAGATAAGGCCCTAGAGCTTTCAAGTTTTGCCATTGCATATACATACAACGAACCCTTAATTGGTTTTGAATATGTATATGATATAGCCAAGCTAGCTAGGAAGAGGGGGCTTAAAAATGTACTTGTGACAAATGGTTTCATAAATAAAGAGCCCCTGAAAAAACTATTGCCTCTAATAGATGCTATGAATATAGATTTGAAGGCATTTACAGAGGGCTTTTATAATAGAGTATGTAAAGGCTCACTTGAACCTGTAAAAAATACTATAAAGATAGCTGCCAGCACCTGCCATGTTGAGCTAACTACACTTGTGATAAATGGGTTAAATGATGGGACTGAAGAGATAGATAAGCTTTCAAAATGGATATCTCATATAGATAGCCATATACCCCTTCATCTATCCAAATATTATCCAAATTATTTAATGGATAGACCTGCTACTTCTGAAAAGACCATGTTAGACCTAGCCAAAATAGCAAAAAGGCACCTAGCCTATGTATATATTGGAAATATGTTGGGGGTAGACAATAATACCTATTGCCCCGGATGTGGGCACCTGCTTATTAGACGGGGATATAGGGTGTCTATAATTGGCATAAAGGATTCAAAATGTAATAATTGCGGCTATAAAATCAAACTAGTAAATTAGTTCACTATATGATATTTATAGTGTATAATATAAATAGAGTCAAGTGCTCTAAGAGTCAATTAAGGGGGTAGGATATGCTCACAAGGCTATACGACATAATATATTTCATGGAACCGTATATACAATTTCCATACGTCATACGTCATATAATAGATATACTTCTGGTGGCCTATGTATTATACCGCCTTATACTCTTAATACAAAGAACACAGGCAGAGCAGGTATTAAAGGGCCTCACTATATTATTATTTATAACATGGCTAAGTGGTGTTTTAAGCCTTAATACTGTTTATTGGATACTTAGAAATACGGTCACCGTTGGGGTTATAGCTCTGTTGGTAGTGTTTCAACCAGAGCTTAGGCGTGCCCTAGAGCAAATAGGTAGGGGCAATATATTTGATAGGGCAACCAATTTAATTCAAGACGAGAGAGATTCATCCTTTGTAGTAGAGGAGCTTATAAAAGCTATTAAGAGCATGTCAGAGGATAAAATAGGTGCACTTATAGTAATAGAGAAAAAGACAGGGTTAAATGATGTTATAGAGACTGGTATTACAATAGATGGACGACTATCTCAGCAGCTTATAGAAAATATATTTGTAATAAATACTCCATTACATGATGGGGCAGCTGTGATAAGGGAAGATAGAATAATTGCAGCTGGGTGTTTCCTTCCACTTTCAAACACGCCAGATCTGGACAAGCAGCTAGGCACGCGCCATAGAGCTGCCATTGGAATATCAGAGCAATCAGATGCAGTTGCCATAATCGTATCAGAAGAGACTGGTATAATATCTATGGCAGATAATGGCAAGCTCACTAGGTATTTAGATCATAAGATATTAAAAGATATCTTGCAGGAGATATATGGTCAAGAAGGGGAACATAGAGCATTTGATTTTAAAAAGTGGAGGATGAAAGGTGAGTAGGGATATGGATAGACACAGAAACTGGCCAGCTAAAATAATATCCATTGTATTTGCAATTATTCTCTGGTTTATAGCCATTGGCGAGGAAAACCCGGAGGTGCCAAAAAGCTATGGCAACATCCCCGTCAGTGTAAGAAATGAATCCCATCTAGACTCTAAGGAACTGAGCCTAGTTCGGGATATAGAAGATCCTATAACAGTGAGACTTAGAGGCAGAGCAAGGGATTTATATAGAATAGACGAGAGCAAAATAAAAGGCTATATAGATCTAGCAGATGTGGAAAAGGCAGGGGAGCAAAAGATAGAAATAGATATAGAGGGAATTCCCATGGGCATACGGCTTGAAAAGCGGCCCGAAAAGACCATCTTAATAGATAAGAGGACATCGAAACAGGTGCCCGTTGAAGTAGATATAAGGGGGCGAGAGGCTACAAACTATCAGATGCAGCCATATACCCTAAAACCCGATAAGGTATTCTTATCTGGCCCACAATCTCTAGTGGATAAGATAGTAAGAGGAAGGGTATCGCTGGATCTAAAACAAAGCAAATCCCCTATAGAACAATCACTTTCTATAGAGCTTTTAGATGAGAATGGGCAACATATAGATTCAAAGTTTATTACTATGGATCAAGATTTTTCTATAGTGATGATACCTATATATCCTAAGAAGGATCTTACCATAGAAGCCTCTATATCAGGTAAGCCTGCTGAGGGGTATGAAATAGACGATATAGAGATACAACCTAAATCTATTACGGTTAGTGGTAGTGAAAAGCTATTAAATGATATGAAATCTATTGGTACAGAGCTCATTGATATAAATGATGCCAAGGCGGATATAAAGCACACAGTGAAATTGCAAAAGTACGATGATATATATCTAGACCCGGCCCAGCCATCTGAGGTCAGTGTAGTTGTGAGGATTAAAAAAATAGAGATAGAAAGAGAATTTTCTATAGAGATAGATGTGGAAAATTTAAATACAAATAGAACAGCCAATCTCTCTGGGGAGAAAGCTACTATAGTTGTAAAAGGACATAAGCCATTGATAGATAAACTAGAAGATGAGGACATAAGGGCATATGTAGATTTAGAGAAGGCATCTAGAGGTGAGAAGAAGATCTCAATAAAGGTAGATGCACCTGTAGGTGTTGAGATTATATCTATAGATCCAAAAGAGATAGTAGCAGATATAGACTAAATAAAAAAAGACGCTTTAGACTTAGGTCTAAAGCGTTTTTCTCAAAAGAATCTTCGAATGCCAGTTTCAATTTCCAGCTTGGCTCTTCTGAGCACTTGGTTTATTTCATCAACTCTGACAGGTTTTAGTATGTAATCATAGGCGCCTACTTTCATTGCTTGGCGTAGGTAGTCAAAGTTGTCATAATTGCTTACAATCACATATTTAACATCGGGCCAGCGTTTTTTGGCGGTCTCTATAAACGTGATACCATCCATAACGGGCATGCGAATTTCGGTGAATATGACATGTGGCGATACATGTGGCATTAGTGCAAGGGCTTCTTCACCATTATTAGCCTCACCCACCAGCTCGAAGTCGTTTTCTACCCAATTTACTTTATTGTCTACATCGCGACGTGCTTGATAGCTATTATCTACCATTAGCACACGTAGAATCATTGCCATCCTCTCCTCTTTATAAATCAATAGATTCCTTTAAATATTATATCATTTATTGGGGGATTTGGAAATCATTTTGGCGTTTTTATAAAAAACTATGTTATAATAATGTCAATATTTAAACAGGAGGCGCGTAAAATGAAGTATAAAAGCGATATAGAAATTGCACAGACAGCTAAGCCAAGCCCTATAGTTGAGATTGCAAAGAGTATGGATATAGAGCCAGAGGATCTTGAACTATATGGTAGATATAAGGCAAAATTAAGCTATGATCTAGTAGAAAAGACAAAAGGGCAGCAGGATGGAAAGCTTATACTTGTGACTGCCATAACACCTACAGCAGCAGGAGAGGGCAAGACAACTGTATCTGTAGGACTTGCTGATGCGCTACATAGCCTTAATAAAAAGACCATGGTAGCCCTTAGAGAGCCATCTCTAGGGCCTGTGTTTGGCATAAAGGGAGGGGCCGCCGGTGGTGGATATGCACAGGTAATACCTATGGAGGATATAAACTTACACTTTACAGGAGATTTACATGCCATAGGTGCTGCAAACAACCTTCTAGCAGCCATGATAGACAATCACATACATCAGGGCAACACTCTTAAGATAGATACTCGCAAGATCACATGGAAAAGATGCGTGGATATGAATGACAGACAACTTAGATCTATAGTATGTGGATTAGGCGGCAGAACAAGTGGAGTTCCAAGAGAGGATGGATTTGATATAACAGTTGCATCTGAGATTATGGCAATACTATGCCTTGCAGCAGACCTTGGAGACCTTAAGAGGAGATTAGGCAATATTGTAATTGGATATAGTATAGATGATGAGCCAATTATGGCAAAGGATTTAGGTGCAGAAGGTGCTATGACAGCTCTTTTAAAAGATGCTATAAAGCCAAATTTAGTACAGACATTAGAAAAAACCCCTGCGCTGGTACATGGAGGACCTTTTGCTAATATAGCTCATGGATGCAATAGTATAATGGCCACAAAACTTGCCCTGAAGCTATCTGATTATGTTGTAACTGAGGCCGGTTTTGGAGCAGATCTTGGGGCTGAGAAATTTTTTGATATAAAATGTAGAATAGGCGATTTAAAGCCCTCTGCTGTGGTAATAGTTGCAACTATCAGAGCACTTAAAAATCATGGAGGCGTTAAGAAAAAGGATCTATCTGAGGAAAACCTAGAGGCGGTAAAAGAGGGCATGCCAAATCTTTTAAAACATATAGAAAATATAAAAGATAGATTTGGGCTTCCTGCAGTAGTTGCAATAAATAAATTTCCTACGGATACAGATAAAGAGATAGAGCTGGTGCAAAAGGGCTGTGAAAAGCTAGGTATAGATGCTATAATGACAGATGTATGGGGCCAAGGAGGCAGCGGTGGTATAGAGCTTGCTAAGAGGGTATTAGAACTTACTGAGATGGATAATAGCTCATTTAAATATATATATGATGAAGATCTACCTATAGATAAAAAGATTGAAGCAGTAGCAAAGAAGGTATATGGAGCAGATGGAGTAGAGTTTACACTAGCAGCTAGAAGAGAGATTAGAAGGCTGTCTAAAAATGGCTTTGCAAACCTTCCAGTATGTATGGCTAAGACTCAATATTCTCTATCAGATGATCCTAAAAAGCTAGGAAGGCCACAAGGATTTAAGATAACCGTAAGAAGCGTGAAGGTCTCTTCCGGTGCTGGCTTTATAGTAGTTTTAACAGGCGATGTAATGACAATGCCAGGTCTGCCAAAGGCCCCCTCTGCCCAAAACATTGATGTAGACAGTGATGGAAGGATAACCGGATTATTCTAACACTGGAAAGGCAGTGAATCGATGCAAGATAGATTATATGAAATAATGTCAATAACCCTTAGATATTGGTATGTATTCCTAATTGGGTGCATCTTTTTCCTATGTCTAAGGGATACTGCCTCTATGGGTCAAGATGATAGGGGCAAAGATGAGGGTATACTGGTATTTATAAGTATATTGCTGCTTATAACAGGTCTTGGACTTTTATCCTTTAGAGAGGTAAAGACTATAGATTATGATATTGTAATATTAGCAGGTCTTGCAGCAGCGGTATTTTTAGTACAATATTTTATATTAAAGCTGCTATTTAGGGGGCTAGACGGCATTTTGCTTATAATAGCTAACACCCTTTTTATAATAGGCCTTTTGCTCTTACAAAGGCTTAGCCCAGATCTAGCTAGAAACCAAGTACAATGGTTTGCACTTGGGTCTATTGCCCTGGTGATCTCTACAGTAGTAGCTCTAAAAATTTCAGACACGCGGTGGCTTTTATATCCTATGATGATAGCTGGGGTAGTGCTACTTTCTCTTGCGCCTTTATTTGGAAGGGTCATAGGCGGGGCTAAAAATTGGATAAGCATTGAGGTGTCAGGAAGGGAGTTTGGTTTCCAGCCCTCAGAGCTTGTAAAGCTAATACTTATATTTGTATTTGCCATAGAATTTAGCCAAAAGAGGGGCTTTAAAGAGCGTCTGCCAGTATTTATATTTACAGGGCTATGTATGCTCATACTGGTGTTCTCGAGAGACCTAGGTGGGGCACTACATTTTTTTATGGTATTTATATTTATATATCCTATCGCCACATCAGATGTATATATAACTTTATTGGCTGCCGGCGCTGGTGCAGTGGGCTCATTTATAAGCTATCGGTTATTTAGCCATGTCAAGGTGAGGGTCGAAGCTTGGAGGAATCCTTGGGCTCAAATAGAAGATAGAGGGTATCAAATAGCCCATGCTCTTATAGCTATAGGTAGCGGGGGCCTATTTGGTTCAGGACTAGGCCTTGGCATACCATATATCATTCCAGCATCCAGGACAGACCTTATATTTGCAGCCATATGTGAAGAGATGGGCATATTAATTGGGTTTATGGTTATAGCCTTTTATGCTATTATTACTGTAAGAGGCGCATATATCGCTATGAATAGCAAATATGCCTTAGACTCTCTACTAGCCATGGGAGCCACCGCATCACTGGCTATTCAAAGCTTTATAATAATAGGTGGGGTTATAAAGCTCATTCCACTTACAGGTGTCACAATGCCCTTTGCAAGCTATGGAGGCAGTTCTATGGTGGTAAGTTTTGCCATGATAGGAATCATAGAAGGCGTAGCCATAAAGAGTTATAATATACAGGGTGAAGAGCTAGAGGAGGCCTTAGAAGAGGATGAAGGATAGATTTGAAAATTATAAGAAAAATATAAAGACGGCGCTTATTATATTTTTGATAATGTTCTTTCTTCTGGGCGGCTATATGGGCTATGCCCTATTTTTCTATGGTGAAAGATGGTTTTCAAGCCCCTATAATACCAGGGTTAGGATCCATAGCCAAGAGCCTAAAATAATTTTAGGTGATATTTTAGATAGAAATGATACGCTCCTTGTAACTACAAAAGAGGACAGTACTAGAGGTTATTTTAGACAATATAGCAATCAAAGCCACTATGGGGCCCATGTTATAGGGTTTCACACAGAAAGTGGCAGATCTGGGGCTGAGGCTCACTATGTAAAATATCTGATGGGATATAACAATAATATATTTGAGCGCATATACCAAAAGGCCTTTCTCTCACAGGAGAGAGGGAATAATATAGTCTTGACCATAGATATACAGCTATCTGAATATATAGCCAGTCTTTTAGGGGGTAGCAAGGGGAGTGTAGTACTTATGAACCCTAAGACCGGGGAGATATTATCTATGGTAAGCAGCCCCTCTTTTGATCCAAATAATATGAAGGATATAAAAACGGATAATTTACTAAATAGATCAGTCCAAGGTCTATATCCACCAGGATCTATATTTAAAACTGTTGTATTAGCTGATGCATTGGAGAGCATAGATGATATAGACACTTGGACGTTTAACTGTATAGGTAGCTTAGATGTTCAGGGTAAAAAGATATCCTGCTATGGTGGCCAGGCTCATGGTGAGCTGGATATATCTAATGCTATGATCCACTCATGTAATGGGGCATTTGCCCAGCTTGGTATCAATATGGGCTGGCAATCAATTCTAAAAAAAAGTGGGGAATTTGGATTTAATAAAGATTTTTTGTTTGAAGATCTAAGGGTGGAAATGAGCAGGCTAAACTTAAATAAGGCATCCACTGATATAGATATAGGATGGACTAGCGTAGGGCAAGGGACGACTTTAGTCACACCTATGCACATGGCTATGATGATCTCATCTATTGCAAATGACGGCATAATGATGGAGCCAAAACTGCTTCATAGCGTCATAGGCAGAAGGGGAAGAGTATTAAAAGAGCTAGAGCCTAAAAAGTTTTTAAAGGTATTAGAACCAGAAGATGCAGTAAGTATAAAACAAATTATGACGAGGGTTGTAACAGAGGGCACCGGTAGAGCTAGTAACGTAGGCGGCTTGAGTGTTGCAGGCAAGACGGGTACAGCTGAAGTTAAATCTGAAAAAGACCCTAATGCACATCCCCATGCATGGTTTATTGGATTTGCACCGGCAGAGAACCCTACACTTGCAATTGCGGTTATAGTGGAAAATAGTGGAACGGGAGGAAAGGTAGCGGCACCAATAGCGGGTAAGATCTTACACAGAGCTAGAGAACTTGGTTACTGATAAATTCATTATATGGTATAATAAATGCATGTATATAAAACTTTATCGTTTATGTGCATGCATTTATTGAATAAAGGATAATCTATCCGAGTTGAGATAAGGTTACCACGTAAGAGATTATATTTTCTAGTAAAAGGAGTTTTGCTATCTATGATGGGACTTGACGAAAAACTTGGGTTACTGCCTAGTAGCCCTGGTGTATATATTATGAAAGATAAAGAGGGAGATGTAATATATGTGGGTAAGGCCATATCCCTTAAAAATAGGGTCCGTCAATACTTTCAATCCTCTCGTAGCCATTCGCAAAAAGTGCGATCTATGGTGCAAAACATAGAGGATTTCGAATATATTATTACAGATTCAGAGTTAGAGGCCCTTATTTTAGAATCTAATCTTATAAAGAAATACCGTCCTAAATATAATGTACTCTTAAAAGATGATAAACATTATCCCTATATAAAGGTAACAGTGAATGAAAGGTATCCAAGGGTGATTCTGGTAAGGGCCATCGAAAGAGATGGTGGAAGATATTTTGGACCTTATACAAGCTCTAAAGCTGTGAAAGACACCATAGAGGTCATAAGAAATATATTCCCTATAAGGGATTGCTCTAGGAATTTAGAGGGGGATTTTAAGCCCCAAAGGCCATGTCTACATTATTATATAGGAGATTGTATTGCCCCATGTCTTGGGAATGTAGACGAGGGTGAATATAATGAGATGATAGATAAGATATGCGATTTTTTAGATGGAAAGCATCAGGGATTATTAGATGATCTAAAAAAGGAGATGAAACTCGCATCAAATGCATTAGAGTTTGAAAAGGCCGCTAGTATAAGAGATAAGATAATGGCTGTTGAGAAGGTGTTGGAGAGCCAAAAGATCATTTGGACTGATGATATGATAGATCGTGATGTAATAGCCTTTGCAAAGGGTAAATCCAATATAATTGCCCAGACTTTCTTTATAAGACAGGGCAAATTAAATGGTTCAGAACATTTTGTATTAGAAGATAGCTTTGGCAATGATATGACCAATGTGGCTGAATCATTTATAAAACAATTTTATGCGAAGGATTGCTATATACCCAAAGAGATATTTTTAGATAGAGATATAGAAGATCTTAATATAATAGAGAGCTGGCTAACAGAGAAGAGAGGAAACAGGGTATATATAAGGGTGCCAAAAAGAGGCGAGAAGAGTAGACTTGTAGATATGGCTGCCAAAAATGCTAAGGAGGCGGCCCAGACTATGGTGGCTCGTACCAAGCGTAAAGAGGAGAGGACCGTAGGAGCATGTATAGAACTTGCGGATTATTTAAAACTCGATAGCACCCCCTACCGCATAGAGGGCTTTGATATTTCCAATATGCAAGGTGTAGAGTCTGTAGGGTCTATGGTTGTATTTGAGGGTGGGGAGGCCAAAAGGAGCGATTATAGAAGATTTAGAATAAAGACTGTGCTTGGACCTGATGACTATGCCAGTATGACTGAGGTCATAGGTAGGCGCTATAAGAGGGCATTAAAAGAAATACAAGGGATAGAATTAGGGGAAAGGGATAAAGAATCGGGCAAGTTTTCTAAATTACCAGAACTCATACTCATAGATGGAGGTAAAGGCCAGCTAAAGGCAGCAGCGTCTGTACTGGATGGATTAGGGCTTGGAGATATACCAATAATTAGCCTTGCAGAGAAAAATGAAGAGATATATGTTGTAGGTGAATCAGATCCTATAGTGCTTCCTAGGAATTCAAATGCTCTTCATCTACTTCAAAGAATCAGAGATGAAGCGCATCGATTTGCACTATCCTATCATAGAAGCCTTAGAAAAAAGAATACACTACATTCGAGCCTAGAAGACATTCCTCTAATCGGTCCAAAAAGGAGAATTGCACTTCTTAGAGAGTTTGGCTCTATAGAAAAGATCAAATCTGCTAGCTTAGAGGAGCTCTGTAGTGTTAAGGGAATGAATAAACAGGCTGCAAATAAGATAAAGGAGTATTTGCAATAGAGAGATTTTAACGTATAATATAGTTATGATAATATTAGATAGTAGGTGATGGTTTGCAAACTGGGAAATATAAAATGCTAGTGACAGACTTAGACGATTCGCTACTAGGACATGATTTAAGAATAAGTAGCAGTGATAAAGATGCCCTCTTAACAGCGGCAAGGAAAGGAATAATTGTAACAATTGCTACAGGTCGGATGTTTAGCTCCACTCTTCCCTATATAAAGGAGCTAGGAATAGATGTACCCGTGATTACATATCAGGGGGCAGTTATAAAAGGCTTACTCTCAAATGAAACATTGATTCACATACCCATTGAAAACGATATGTCAAGAGATCTTATAAGAGAGAGCAAAAAAGACGGATATCATATACAGGCCTATATAGATGATGAGTACTATATAGAGCAAGAAAACGAGCATAGTGATCATTATAAAATGATAAGTGGACAGCCTGGTATAGTTATAGAGGACCTGGAAGAGTGTGCAGATAAAGGAGTCACCAAGTTTATAATTATAGATAAACCAGATAAGGTGCTAGAGTTAAGGGATAGATATGCAGATCTTTATGGCGATAGCTTACAGGTTACAATATCTAGACCAAACTTTCTAGAATTCACCCATATCGATGCTACGAAGGGAAATGCTATCAAATACCTAGCACAAAAGTTTGGCATAGATAGAAGGGATATAATAGCCATAGGAGATAGCTATAATGATATATCTATGATAGAGTATGCAGGTCTAGGGGTCGCCATGGGCAATGCACCTGAGGATATAAAAAGTATAGCTGATTATGTAACCCTAAAAAATAGTGAGTCGGGAGTTGCCCATGTGGTAGAAAGGTTTATCTTAGGAGGTGTTATATCTTGAGTAGTATTCCCTTTAAAAACATTATAAAGGCATTTGATTTAGAAAATATATATTGTGCTGAAAACGTACTGTCCATGGAGATAGACACTAGCGATATCAACAGGCCCGGGCTCCAATTTGCAGGCTTCTTTGATTACTTCGACTATCATAGAATCCAAGTTATAGGCAAATCTGAGATGGAATATCTTAAACAGCAACAGCCCGATGCGAGAGAGAAAAACCTAAATGAATATTTTAAACATGATATACCCTGTGCAATTATATCTAGGGATATGCAGATCCCAGAATATATTATGCATTATGCTAAAAAGTATAAAAGGCCAATATTGCGATCCAGACTCTCAACTACTACACTTATAGATAGACTAGTTGGTTACCTGGATTCACAATTGGCGCCTAAGATAACAAAACATGGAGTTTTGCTTGATATATATGGGGTTGGCATGTTTTTAATGGGTGAAAGCGGTATAGGCAAAAGCGAAACTGCTCTGGAGCTTATAAAAAGGGGCCATAGGTTAGTTGCAGATGACGCAGTAGAGATAAAGAAGGTCGCCGAACATAGACTTATTGGTGAGTCGCCTGAACTTATAAAACATTTTATGGAACTTAGAGGAATTGGTATAATAGATATAAAGGCAATGTATGGAGTTGGAGCAGTTATAAATAATAAGCCCCTAGATCTGGCTATTCAGCTAGAATTTTGGGATAGCAATAAGGAATATGACAGGCTAGGGCTTGTAGATGAATATACTGAGATTTTGGGTGCTAAAGTGCCAAAGATTGTGGTGCCAGTGCGGCCAGGTCGAAACCTTGCAATAATTGTAGAGGTGGCAGCTAGAAATTGGCGCCTTAAAAAACTTGGATATAATGCAGCGCAAGTTATTGACGATAGGCTAAAGGCACTTATACAGACAAATGAAAATAACAATGGAGGAGGTTAATAATTTATGAAATTATATGTAGGAGTAGATTTAGGCGGTACAAATATTGGCGCTGGTATTGTAGATGATAAAGGAAATATACTCTTGAAGGGAGAAGTTTCAACCGGTGCATCTCGTCCATTTCAGGAGATTATAGCTGATATGGCAGGCCTTATAAAAGACCTACTTAAAAAAGGCGGATATGCACTTTCGGATATAGAGGCCATAGGCATAGGCTCGCCTGGTAGTATTGATAGAGAGCGTGGCGTTGTTGTAAAGGCAAATAATCTTTATTGGAAGGATATACCTGTAAAGGAGGAGCTCCAAAAACACCTGAATATACCCGTATATATAGAAAACGATGCCAATGTTGCGGGTATTGCAGAATCTGTGGCTGGAGTGTGTAAAGGGTTTGAAAATTCAGTTACAATAACATTGGGGACAGGTGTAGGCTCCG
Organism: Clostridiales bacterium; assembly: GCA_012799205.1. Lineage (GTDB taxonomy): Bacteria > Bacillota > Clostridia > Caldicoprobacterales > Xylanivirgaceae > JAAZLT01. The sequence continues at coordinate 11,394 of JAAZLT010000005.1, read as the reverse complement.
GAATTATAATAGATGGCAAGCCATATACAGGCAGTCATGGGGTGGCAGCTGAATTAGGGCATATGATAATAGTAGTGGATGGAATCCAATGTAACTGTGGCAATAGAGGTTGTTTCGAAGAATATGCATCTGCATCTGCCCTTATAAGAGATGGGAAAAGTGCTGCGAAGGAAAATCCGGATAGCCTTATATATAAAGAAGTAGATGGAGACCTTGACAAAATAGATGCAAGGATAGTTATAGATGCGGCCAAAGCTGGGGATGAGATAGCCCTTAATATATTTGATTCATATATACATTACCTTACAGTAGGCATAATAAATATAATAAACCTTTTAGACCCTTCTGTAATAGCTATAAGCGGTGGAGTATCTAGAGCGGGAGACTTTTTATTAGATGCCATTAGGGAGTCTGTATCAAAGCATATATTCTATAAAGATGCAGGTTCTGCTAATATATATCTATCAGAGCTGGGCAATGATGCAGGGATAATAGGTGCTGCAATGTTAGCAAGGGCAGATTAAAGTTTATAATATGTTGTGATCACAAGAGTAAGGGGTTATAGGGTAAAACCACTTGCTCTTTTTTTGTATATATGATCATACCTTGTATAAAGCGCAAAAATAATGTAAACTAAAGCTGTAGTAGCAAAAAAATATAGGAGATAGGGCGTATGGATATAAAGCGAATAAGTGACTGTATAAGACAGATCATACCAAGAGATAATATATTACTTGATGAACCTATGAAAAACCACACATCCTTTAGAATAGGTGGCAATGCCGATATAATGGTAATGCCCTCTGCTAAAGAACAGATTATAGATATAATAAAACTTTGCAAGGATAAAGATATACCCCTTTTTATAATGGGTAATGGAAGCAACCTACTCGTAGGTGATAGAGGGATGAGGGGGATTGTATTAAAGATTGCAAGCAGATTTAGTGAGACTGAAATAGACGACAATAATATAAAGGTACAAACGGGTATTTTACTATCTACTCTCGCACATAGGGCCTTAGAGAGTAAATTATCTGGGCTTGAATTTGCGCATGGCATACCTGGAACCTTAGGTGGAGCCATATTTATGAACGCCGGCGCATATGGGGGCGAGATAAAAGATATAGCTGTAGATGTAACTTGTGTCAATTTAGATGGAGATATAGTTAGGATAGAAGGTGACGGATTAGAGTTTGGATATAGAAGCAGCAAAGTGCAAAAGGATAATCTAATCGCTTTAGAGGCTACATTAAACCTTAGATATGGAGACCCTGCTATTATAAAGGAGAATATGGATTATCTTATGAGCCAAAGAAGAGAAAAGCAGCCCCTATCCTATCCTAGCGGTGGAAGCACATTTAAAAGACCAGAAGGTCATTATGCAGGAAAGCTTATACAAGATGCAGGTTTGAAGGGATATAGAATTGGAGATGCCAAGGTCTCTACTAAGCACGCAGGCTTTATAATAAATTTGGGGAATGCGACCTGTAAGGATGTCTTAAATTTAATCGATTTCATACAAACAAGGGTATACGAAAAATTTCAGGTAGAGTTATCTCCGGAATTGCGAGTGGTGGGTGAGTTATAGAAAAGAGGACTTAGAATATGGAGGTGTCTTTAGTTGTCTTTTTCTTATAGAACAAAAAGTGAGCTGTGTAGGATATCTACGGATAAAAAGGACGTTATGGTAGCTGAACTAGCGGGCATAATACATTCAAGTGGCATAATACAAATTTCCGGGCTAGGCAAATATAGTCTAAAACTATCCACAGAAAATGCACCTTTAGCAAGGAAAATATTTGCACTTATTAAGAAACTGTATAATATAAATGCAGAGATTGCGGTTAGAAAGAATATTCGTCTGCGAAAGAATAACAACTATCTTTTAATTGTACCAAGTTCAAAAGACACTAAGCAAATACTCCTAGACACCCATAGTATAAGTACAGACCATGAGGGTAATGTAGATCTATATAGAGGGATTCATAGGCAATTAGTCCACAATAGAGACTTTAAGATGGCCTATTTAAGGGGGGCCTTCTTAGGTAGCGGGTCTATGTCAGACCCTGAGAAGATGTATCATTTGGAATTTGTCACCCATAGAAAATACTATGGTCAAGAACTTTGCGCTCTTATCAATTCTCTTGGATTGCAAAGCAAAACAATCGAACGGAAAAATACATATGTTGTGTATATGAAAGAGGGAGAGCATATTGTAACACTTCTCAATATGATGGGAGCCCACTCCGCCCTATTAGATTTTGAGAACATCCGTGTATATAAAGATGTGAGGAATAATATAAATCGCATAGTAAACTGCGAAACTGCAAATCTTGCAAAGACGATTAATGCTTCTATGCGGCAAATTGAAAACATAAAATATATAGATGAGGTTTTAGGTTATAAAAACCTATCGCCATCTTTGAGGGAGATAGCGCAATACAGGCTGCATTATCCTGATGCAAGTCTGAGGGAACTAGGTGAGCTATTAGATCCACCTATAGGCAAATCAGGGGTGAACCATAGACTTAGAAAACTTGAAAAACTGGCTAAGGATTTAAGGGAGGAAAAGGGGGAGGTATAAATGGTTGAAGCTGAATTGATTGTAGATTATGAATCTGGTATACATGCTCGGCCAGCTGCTCTATTTGTTCAAGTAGCTAGCAAGTTTTCTTCTAGGATATTAATCCAAAAAGGAGATAGGGAGATTGACGCAAAAAGTGTTATGGGAGTAATGTCTCTTAATATAGCTTCTGGTGATAAGATAATTCTAAAAATAGATGGATATGATGAGGTAGAGGCTATGGAAGCTATGACAAAGCTTATCAAATTTGATTTAAACGAGATGATAGGAACGTGATTTTTGCATAAGAGGAAGTGAGGTAGTAAGATGAGGGACTTTGTACATCTGCATGTTCATACTGAATATAGCCTATTAGACGGAGCGGGGCGTATAGGAGACCTTTTAGATAGATGTAGCGATTTGGGCATGTCTAGTATCGCTATAACAGATCATGGGGTAATGTATGGAGTGGTAGATTTTTATAAAGAGGCTAAAAAACGTAATATTCACCCTATTATTGGATGCGAAGTCTATATAGCCCCAAATTCTATGCATGATAAACTAGCAAGGACAAACGGTGACTATGCCCATTTAGTATTACTGGCTAAAAACCAAACTGGCTATAAAAACCTTATAAAATTAGTAACCCAGGGGTTTATAGAAGGTTTTTATTATAAGCCGCGAATAGATTATGACCTATTGGAAAAACATAGCCAGGGACTTATAGCTCTAAGTGGTTGTATTGCTGGAGATATACCTTCAAAAATAATAAAGGGCAATTATGGTGAGGCTAAAAGGCTTGCAATTCGCCTAAATAATATACTGGGGCAAGGTAACTTTTATCTAGAGCTTCAAGATCATGGCATGAAGGAACAACGCAGGGTAAATAAACAACTTGTAAGGCTCAGTCAAGAGACGGGGATTCCACTTGTGGCAACTAACGATGTCCATTATGTAAATAGGGAAGATGCAGAGGCCCATGATATATTGCTATGTATACAGACAGGCAAAACAGTAGATGATGAGGATAGAATGAGCTTTGAGACTAGAGAGTTTTATCTCAAATCTCAGGAGGAAATGGAAAGAATATTTCATGAATATCCTGATGCCCTAAAAAATACTTTAGATATTGCTAGAAGATGCAGGGTAGACTTTGATTTTGAAACGGCCCACCTACCTAAATTTGATGTGCCGGAAAATCTTACCCCATATGAGTATCTAAAACAACAATGTATAAAGGGTATGAGAAAGAAATATCAGAATATAGATAAAAATATATTGGAGCGGTTAGAATATGAACTCAATGTCATAGATGGCATGGGATATGTAGATTATTTCTTGATTGTTTGGGATTTTATAAAATATGCAAGAGAAAACGGCATTATAGTTGGGCCCGGAAGAGGTAGTGCAGCGGGAAGCATTGTATCTTATGTATTAGATATAACACAGATTGACCCACTAGAATATGATCTTTTATTTGAGAGATTTCTAAATCCTGAGAGAATTAGTATGCCAGATATAGATGTAGATTTTTGCTTTGAAAGGCGTCAAGAGGTAATAGACTATGTTGTAGAGAAATACGGTGAGGATAGGGTTGCCCAAATAATAACATTTGGAACTATGGCAGCAAGGGGTGCTATAAGGGATGTAGGAAGGGCTTTAGATATGCCCTATGGTGAGGTAGATAGGATAGCCAAGATGATACCCTTTGAGATCGGAATGACCATAGATAGAGCTTTAAAGTTAAACAAAGAGCTTAATGTCTTATACGAAAATGATCCAAATGTAAAGACACTAATAGACACTTCAAAAAAACTTGAAGGCCTTCCAAGACATGCATCTACCCATGCTGCAGGTGTTGTTATATCTAAAGACCCTGTGGTAGATCATGTGCCCCTCCAAAAAAACGACGATACTATAACTACCCAATTTGCTATGGGAGATCTGGAGGATTTAGGGCTGCTTAAGATGGATTTTTTAGGCCTTAGAACATTGACTGTTATAAGGGATACACTGGAACTTATAGAGGATAGTACAAAAAACAAGCTCGATATAGCTAATATACCTTTAGATGATGAAAATGTATATAAGATGCTAGGTAAGGGTGATACGGAAGGGGTATTTCAACTAGAAAACTCCGGAATGAAACAGTTTATGAAGGAGCTAAAGCCTAGAGCATTTGAAGATATAATAGCGGGGATATCCTTATATAGGCCTGGGCCAATGGATCAGATCCCAAGGTATTTGGATAATAAAAACCATCCAGAGAAGATAAATTACACAGATGAAGTGTTGGCACCTATATTAGAGGTGACCTATGGATGCATGGTATATCAGGAGCAGGTCATGCAGATTGTGAGAGATATTGGCGGCTATTCCCTGGGCCGATCCGATCTGGTAAGACGTGCCATGGCAGACAAAAAGATAGATGTAATGGAAAAGGAAAGACATAATTTTATATATGGACAGAAAGATGAAAAAGGAAAGACAATTATATCCGGTGCGCTTAGTAAAGGCGTATCAGAGGAGAAAGCAATAGAGATATTTGATGAGATGATGGAATTTGCCAAATATGCTTTCAATAAATCCCACGCCGCAGCATATGCATTAATTGCATATAGAACAGCATGGTTAAAATACCATTATCCGGTGGAATTTATGGCAGCTCTCATGACGAGTGTAATGGATAATAGCAGCAAAGTCGCCAGCTATATACAATATTGCCGCAAAAAGGGAATAGATGTACTACCACCAGATGTAAATGAGGGATTTTCCAAGTTTACAGTTATAGACGGCAAGATACGTTTTGGTCTATCGGCTGTAAAAAATGTAGGCAGGTCTGCCATAGAGGCTATGATAGAGGCCAGAAGAAATGGAGGTAGGTTTGTATCTTTCTCAGATTTTTGTAATAGAGTGGACTCTAAAAATCTAAACAAGAGAATGGTAGAAAGCCTTATAAAATGTGGGGCATTTGACTCCATAGGGGTATATAGGTCACAGCTTATGGGCGTATATGATCGAATACTCGATAGTGTCCATCAAGATAAGAGGCGAAATATTAAGGGACAAGTATCCCTATTTGAAAGCATGGTTGGAGATAATAGGGATATGCTAGTGAAAGATACACTGCCCGATATAGATGAGTTTTCCCAAGAGATTATGTTATCTATGGAAAAGGAGATGACAGGTGTCTATATAAGTGGGCATCCCTTAGATGAATATAAGTCTATACTAAATAGATTAAATACCACTTTAGAGCTTAGAGAGCTGAACGAACAACCCTTAGAAGCAAAGGTTGGAGCTAAAGGCCTTAGGGATGGGGGGCGTATAAAGGTAGGCGGTATAGTAGTTGATAGGAAGATAATGGCCACTAAAAAAAATGATATAATGGCATTTGTTACATTAGAAGATCTATACGGTATTGTAGAGATTATAGTGTTCCCAATCGTATATCAAAGGTATAATAAGATATTAGATATAGACAATACTGTAATAGTGGAAGGCAGAGTGAGTATGCGTGAAGAGGAAGAGCCAAAAATACTAGCCGATAAGATAACACCTTTGACAAAGACATTAAATAAAAGACTTTATCTTAAGATCTCTAAGGGAAGGGATATAAATATAAAGGAGCAAATATGCCCAATCCTCCAGGAACATGGGGGCGATATACCTGTATATCTATATATGGAAGAGACGGGTGAGAGTTATTTAGCAGATAGAAGGATGTGGGTGCGAGAGGATACTATGCCATTGAAAGAACTTCACAGACTTTTGGGCGAGCAGTCAGTAAAGATAGTTGAGTAAATATAATGAAATTATAGAATATCCTCTTAAGTAATGATATAATATAAATAAATCCATAAAATACGGTGAAATCTTTATTGGAGGGAAAGACATGGAGATTCAAAACAAATCTGTACAAGGTGAATATATCTGTATACAGGCCTTAGAAGATGGTGTTAGTATTATAGGAATGACAAGGGGTGCCGATACTAGATTTCATCATACGGAAAAGCTTGACAAGGGAGAAGTAATGGTAGCGCAATTTACCCAAAATACTTCAGCTATGAAGATAAGGGGCAAGGCTAGGATTTTAACTAAATTTGGCGACCTACTATCTCACCAAGAAGACAATAATTAATTTATATATGGGGAGGCAACAAATATGGAAAGAATCGCTGTAATAACTAGTGGTGGGGACGCACCAGGAATGAATGCTGCCATAAGGGCAGTAGTGAGAACTGCTATATACAATAATATCAAAATATTTGGAGTAAAACTAGGCTTTAATGGGCTTATCCATAGTGAGTTCCAAGAGATGGATGTGGCATCAGTAGGTGATATAGTGCACCGTGGCGGCACTATACTAAGAACAGCTAGATGCGATCAATTCAACTCCGAAGAGGGTCTTAAAATGGCTCTAGAGGTAATTGAAAACTATGAAATAGAAGGAGTTGTAATAATAGGCGGGGATGGGTCTTTTCGCGGGGCTAAAGATCTATCAAGGCTTGGAGTACCGGCAGTAGGTATACCTGCCACAATAGATAACGATATAGGATGTACTGACTTTTCTATAGGATTTGATACTGCTGTAAATACTGCTTTAGATGCAATTAATAAGATAAGAGATACTATTACATCCCATGGAAGGGCCAATATAGTAGAGGTAATGGGAAGGGATGCCGGAGATATTGCCCTATATGCAGGGGTTGCTGGTGGGGCTGAGAATATAATAGTACCAGAGCTCCCATTTGATATAGATGAGATATGCGCAGATCTTAACGATGGTAAGGAAAGAGGCAAACTATCACATATAATCCTTCTAGCAGAAGGTGTTGGACATGCTGATAAATCAAATAGAGCGGAGAGGCTGAGTGAAAAGATAGAGGCAAAGACCGGTATTGAAACAAGGGCCACTATATTAGGACATATTCAAAGGGGCGGTAACCCATCTATGTTTGATAGGATATTAGCCAGTCGCATGGGTGCTCATGCAGTAGATTTACTCAGCAAGGGCATTGGGAATAGAGTGGTTTGTTTGGTAGATAATAAGATTATAGATAAGGATATAGAGGAAGCTCTAAGTATAGAGAAAAAATTTGATATGGAATTATATGAGTTGTCCAAGATATTATCTATATGATTGGAATAATATATTAGGTGGGAAACCATATGAGAAAGACAAAGATAGTATGTACGCTAGGTCCAGCAAGCGGTGATCCCAATGTATTGTCCAAGCTCCTTGAGATGGGTGCTAATGTAGTTAGATTAAATTTTTCCCATGGAGATCATGAAGAACATGCCGCTAGAATAGACCTTGTAAAAGAGATCAGAAAAAAGAAAGAATTACCTGTTGCTATACTATTAGATACAAAAGGTGCTGAAATTCGTCTAGGTAAATTTAAGGAGGAGAGAGTCTATATAGGGGAGGGGCAGACCTTTATACTGACTACCAAACCTTTCACAGGTGATGAAACGCGTGCACATGTATCATATGAAGATATAGTAGACGATGTTCGCGAGGGAACTCATATACTTATAGATGATGGGTTGGTTGAACTTGTGGTTGATAGAGTTCTTGACACTGAGGTTTACTGTACAGTATTAAACGGCGGAATATTAAGTGATCATAAAGGGGTAAACATACCTGGTATACCCCTTAATCTACCTAACCTTACAGAGAAGGATAAGGCAGATATAATATTTGGAATTGAAAAGGATGTGGATTATATCGCTGCATCTTTTGTACAGGATGCAGATGATATAATATCTATAAGAGGTTTTCTAAAAGAACATGGCGGGGAAGATATACATATAATCGCTAAGATAGAAAATCAGCTGGGAGTAGACAATATAGATGATATCATTCAAGCAGCGGATGGGATTATGATTGCTAGGGGTGATTTAGGGGTAGAAATCCCTATAGAAAATGTTCCCTTAGTGCAAAAGAGAATAATTCAAAAATGTATACTCGCAGGTAAGCCAGTAATAACTGCCACCCAGATGCTAGATTCCATGATGCGAAATCCTAGACCAACTAGAGCAGAGGCTAGTGATGTGGCCAATGCCATATATGATGGTAGCGATGCTATAATGCTCTCGGGGGAAACCGCAATGGGGAAGTATCCTTTGGAGGCCTTTAATACTATGGTCAAGATAGCGCTGCAGGTAGAGGATGATATAGATTATGGGGCAAGTTTCTCTGATGATTGCATGAGTGATATATCCACAACGACCCAGGCTATTAGTCATGCAAGCTGCGCCGTTGCAAGTGAATTAGGTGCCAATGCAATTATTACTCCAACCAAATCGGGCTATACGGCTAAAATGGTATCTAGGTATAGGCCAGGACCGCCAATCATTGCTACTACGACATCAAGTGGCGTATGTAGAAAACTTGGACTAGTATGGGGAGTATCGCCAATTTTATCGCCAAATATTGAAAGTACAGATGAGATGATTGAGAAATCTGTAAAGATTGCAAAAGAGGGTGGATTTATAAAAGAGGGAGATACAGTAATAATAACTGCAGGGCTGCCTGTAGGGGAAGGCGGAAGGACCAACCTTATAAAAGTGCATGTGGTGAGTTAGGAGTGAAGGCATATGGGAAAGGTAGATACAACCATAAGGGTAAGGTATAAAGAAACCGATAGGATGGGTATAGTACACCATTCAAATTACTATGTATACTTTGAAATAGGTAGGACAGAGTTTATGAGAGGTATGGGCTTTTCTTATAGAGAAATGGAAGAGATGGGATATATGATGCCTGTAGTGGAGACACATTGCCATTATAAGATGCCTGCGAAGGATGATGACGAGCTTATCATAAGCACAATGATGACTAAATTTAAAGGTGCAAGAGTGGTTCTTGAATATGAGATAAGAAAAAAGGTCGATGGTGCGCTTCTGGCTCATGGATCCACCGTGCAGGCAATAACAGATAGCAATTTAAAACCTATAAATATAAAAAAAGAATGTCCTATGATATATGAAAAATTCATGGAATGTATATAAAAAGTGCAGGGATGGTACATAAGCCATCCCTATTTTAATATAAAACTGTTCAGATAACTTGAATACGGAGGAAAGGTATTGATGGCAAGAAGGGATATACCAGTCAAGAAAAACACAATATATGAAGTGGATATAGAAGACTTAGGCTCTAGAGGTGAAGGTATAGGAAGGGTAGATGGATATACCCTGTTTATTGAAGGGGCATTACCCGGGGAGCTCGTAGAAGCTAAAGTGACTAAAATAAACAAAAACTATGGATTTGCTAGGCTAATGAAGATTTTAGGGAAGTCGCCGGCGCGTACCAAAGCTTTTTGTGAGTATTTCGATAGATGTGGTGGATGCCAGCTCTGGCATATGAATTATAATAATCAATTAAAGTATAAAAGAAAGGTAGTAGAGAATGCTCTTGTGCGAATCGGCAAGATAGAGGATATAGATGTCAAACCAACTATGGGTATGAAAAATCCTATGAGGTATAGAAACAAGGCACAGTTTCCCATTGGATCAGATGGTAAAAATGCAAAGATAGGTTTTTTTAGGCGGCGCAGCCATGATATTGTAGATATGGATGTTTGCCTCATACAGCATGAAGTGAACGATCGGATAATGGCTATCATCCGAGAATTTATAGATAGATATAAAATACCCGTATATGATGAAAAGTGCCATAGGGGAATTATAAGGCATGTTGTGACAAAGATAGGATTTAATACAGGTGAAATAATGGCTGTAATAGTCACTAATGGAGAGAAACTACCCCATCAGGATAAATTGGTTTCTGAATTAAAATATAATATTGAGGGGATTAAGAGCATAGTTCAGAATATAAACCCAAGAAAGGGCAATGTCATACTTGGAAAGGACAATAGGACCCTATGGGGTAAAGATTTTATAGAGGACACCATAGGGAAATATAGGTTTAGGATATCGCCTCTATCATTTTATCAAGTGAATCCAGTTCAGACTGAAATACTGTATAATAAGGTACTCGAATATGCAGATTTATCGGGAAAAGAGATAGTATTTGACCTTTATTGTGGTATAGGTACCATATCTTTGTTTTTATCCAAATATGCCGGCAAGGTGTATGGGATTGAAATAGTGGAGGACGCTGTGAAAGACGCTAGAATAAATGCAAGGTTAAATGCTGTAGATAATGCAGAGTTTATATTAGGTAGAGCAGAGGATATGGCAATTGATATGATGAGGGATGGTATAGTTCCAGATGTCGTGGTTCTAGACCCGCCTAGAAAGGGATGCGATATAAAACTTTTAGAGACGATTGCAGATATAAAACCTGAGAAGATTATATATGTTTCTTGTAACCCTGCAACGCTAGCTAGGGACTTAGGACCTCTTAGGAAATATGGCTATGAGGTACAAAGGGTACAGCCAGTGGACATGTTTCCATTTACTGTGCATGTCGAGACGGTTTGTTTGATGTCAAGAGAAGAAAAATAAAATGCAGCTAAAGTATTGATATATAAGGGTTTTCAAGTATTAGTGAAAATGCAGAGTTCATTTGTATGACGAACTAATCTTGAAAACCCTTATTTTTGTTGTTTGAGGGAACAAGTCTGAAATTAGAGAAATTTTAGGGTTGAGTATGTTAGTTAGATGAATTAGTAGGGATGGGTATGCAAGATAGATGTACATATCCCAGATGGGGTATAAAAAGTAACTACTTTATAAGTAGTAAATAGCTGTTTCTTTAGTTCTTGTTTTGTGATAAAATTAAAGGAGAAAGTAGGTGTTGATATGGACAATGAAGATAGAGTAAAAAAGCAACCTATGGACTTTTATAATATGTCAGA
>JAAZLT010000074.1 GCA_012799205.1 Clostridiales bacterium | reverse complement strand
TGGTTTTATTTAAACCTTGCAAATACTCTCTCGTGAGATATACTTTAACATAAAAGAGTACTATAAATATATTATTTTTTTTTGATTACTTGTAATCTCTTACCCTTATTCTAATAATAATCCAAACCTTCGGTTGAGGTGGGAGGCTATATACCATTTTGGCATGAAATATGGTATGCTAAAGATAACATGAAATCTAGTTGGGGTATATTATGGACCTTCTGGGGGTATAGATAATGCATAATGAGACACCTATGGAGACGAAATTTGACATGGAAAAGGCCAAAAAGATATCAGATATATATACAAGAAGTACTGGTATAGACAGCTTCATAATCGACGAATCTGGAAAGGTAATCTATCGTGGCCTTAAGAGGAAGTGTAATAGATTTTGTCGAGCTATCAAGAATAAATATAAAGATACATGTAACTGTAGCAATGTTCACTTATATGGTAGCTATCAGGCTGAGAGATTTGGGGGAAAATATATATTCTTTTGTCCTCTAGGACTGACTCATTGGGTAGCTCCCATAAATCATGAAGGATTTATGCAAGGCGCTTTGGTGGGAGGGCCAGTTTTGATGGTCAAGCCAGAGGACTTTTTACTAAATGAAATTATAGAACAAAATATAATGGAGAGTAAGGATACTTTAGAGCTGGAGGAGTATCTACAATACATCCCCATTGTAGAACCGGATAGAGTTACGAGTTTATCCGAACTTTTATTTATAAATGCTTGCTATATAATGAAGGATGAAAGTCAAAAATATGCAGAGGATTTTGATTCTAGTTTGCAGCAATCTGCTATCTCTGAATATATACATCTCTTGAAGGAGGAAAATGTGGATAGCGATTGCAATATAAGTTATCCAATTGAACGGGAAAACGAGCTATTATCGTGTGTAGCAATAGGGGATAAGGTTGGAGCACAAGAAATTTTAAACGAGATACTAGGTTATATTTTCTTTTCAACTGGTAGCGATTTTGAAACCATAAGACATCGAACATTAGAACTAACTGTTTTACTCTCTAGAGCCGCCCTAGAGGGAGGGGCTGAAAAGGAGGAAATATTCGGGCTCAATAATCATTATATAAAAAAGATCTATTATATAGAAAATTTAGATGAACTCAACTTTTGGCTATCTAAGATCTTAATACGGTTTACAGATTGTGTGTTTAACTTTAAAAATGTCAAAAATAAGGACACAATATATAGAGCAATAGAATATGTCAATCAAAGATATATGGAAAAGATTACTCTAGAGGATGTTTCAAACCACGTTCATCTCAGTTCATCGTATTTTAGTAAACTCTTTAAAGATGAAACGGGGTATAATTTTAGTAGATATTTAAACCGCGTACGTATAGAAAAGAGCAAGAAACTGCTTCTAAATAGAGAAATATCGATCGTAGATATTTCAAACTTTGTAGGATTTGAAGACCAGAGCTACTTTACCAGAGTATTCAAAGAAATGACAGGGAATACCCCGGGTAGATTTAGAGAATCTAGGAGAAGATAAAGGAGATAGAAAAGATAAAAAACTACAATGAACCTCAATATATTTCAAGATATATTGCATTAAACTTTATATAATCAAACAGTAACATAAATCTCAAATATAGGAGTGGTAAGAATGGGTATTTTAAATGATATTTCCCAAAAACTACAACAGGGAAACGCCAAAGCAGTTAAAGAACTCGTGCAAAAAGCTATAGATGACGGGATGAAGGCACAGACAATTTTAGAAGAAGGCCTTATGCCGGGGATGAACATTATAGGTGATAAATTTAAGAAAAACGAAATATATGTTCCGGAGGTGTTAATAGCCGCTAGGGCTATGAATGCAGGGACGGAGTTATTGAGACCATTACTTATAGAAGATGGTGTAGAAAGCAAAGGTAAAGTTATATTGGGTACTGTAAAAGGGGATCTCCATGACATTGGTAAAAACCTTGTGCGAATGATGATGGAGGGCAAGGGGTTAGAAGTAATAGATCTCGGTATTGACGTAGATGCCCAGGATTTCATTGAGGCAGCTAAAGAAGAAAAGGCACAAATTATAGCCTGTTCTGCTCTTTTAACTACGACTATGACTGAGATGAAAGCTGTAGTAGAAGCAGCAGAGGATGCTGGAATTAGAGACGATGTTACAATAATGATAGGTGGAGCACCCATTACTGATGCTTTTTGTGAGAGCATAGGGGCAGATATATATAAGCCAGATGCTGCATCTGCAGCAGAAGCTGCCGCCGAGGTCTGCAGTGCCTAGAATCTTTACTAAGAAAGATATAAAAGTGATATTGTTTTAACTCATATTTAAGATCCAATCAGTAAGGTATCAATAAGGGAACTGACAACTGACTGATGGTATAGATGCACTATCATGGGAGGTGTATCTTTTCTACCGATTACTCTATCCCTTCTAGTGTCAGCTTATGGGATTTTAAGTATATTACTGATTTGGTAAAAAACATAGAAAGAGCAAAAAAGTAATATGAACTAAATGATATTTTGGTCAATAAAGGCAAATTTTATGGTACAATAGAAGTATAAGTTAATAGAATCTAAGGTGCCCTGTGTAAAACAGGGTGAAAAGGGAAAGCGGTTAAAATCCGCTACAGCCCCCGCTACTGTATTTGGGGATTGAGAGGGAATATAAGAGCCACTGTTTAATCGGGAAGGCATCCCTCTTGTGTGAACCATAAGTCAGGAGACCTGCCTTAGATGAAGATACATTTCCTTCGGTGGGAAGGAAGGGTGCTTTTACTACATAAAAACCCCCTTCTTTCGAAGGAGGGTTTTTAAACATTTTTGGGAGGTTAAGATATGCTAAAAACATGTAAAAGAGTAATTGCATCATTATTGGTCGTTATGGTATTATTATCTTTCTTCAGTTTAGGAAAAGTACATAACACAGTCTTTGCAAAGAACAAGGAAGATATTATAGTAGATGATATAATAGATAATGTACTCGAATTTTATAAAAGCGAAAGTACAGAGCTTAGTACCTGGGATGAGATTGTATCTCTACATTGGTCAGGTGAGGATATCAATGCTGATCCATGGCAGCTACCGGATTGGGGAAGTGATGATTTAAACGATGAAAGCCCTGCAAGTAGTTATGCTGGCTATATATTAGGCCTTATTGCCAGAGGAGAAGATCCAACAAATATATGGGATAGAAATCTAGTAGAGGAACTCCAGGAGATGCAAAATGAAAGAGGAGCATTTGGGAATATAAACGATCATATATGGGCCGTCATAGCGCTAGAGGCTTCAGATGGGAAATATGATGTAAATAAGGCAATGGAATATCTTACAAGTCAGCAAAAAGACGATGGGGGATATGCCTATGGAGAGGATGACACACCGGAGCTTATAAGCGAACCAGATATGACAGGAATGGCTTTAGTTGCCCTTTCTATGCATATGGATAAAGACAATGTGGCAGAAACCGTAGATAGGGCTTTAGAGTATCTCGAAGCGAGCCAATTGTCAACTGGAGGATTTGAGTCCTGGGGTATGGAAAATACAAATAGTATAGCAGCAGTTATATCTGGACTTATTGCACTAGAAGAGGATGTACTATCAGAGAAATGGACGAAAGATGGTAATACAATGGTGGACGCACTATCTGAGTTTTTATTGGACGATGGTAGCTTTACTTATGGGCTAGAGCCGAAAGAGTCTAATAAGATGGCAACTTACCAAGCCCTTATCGCATTAAATGATTTGAAGAAGTCGAAATCTGTGTGGAAGAATATAAATGCTAAAGCTACTGTTGGCGAGCAAAGCGCTAAAGAAAATGATAATAAAACGGTAATATTTGCGGTAATAGGGGTAGCTTTATTAGGTGGTTTCATATATTATATTCGAAGAAAAAAACAAGTGTGAATGCAGGTGAGTAGGATTAAAAGGTTTAAGGCAATACTTTTAACATGCACTATACTCTTGGGCATAATAATTCCAGCATGTTCCAAGGATTTAGCGAAAGAGGAAGTTATAGAAGTAGAGCTAAGGGTCACGCGCAATCTAGGCAAAACAGTAATATTTGATGAGCTTCTAACTGTAGATGCAGATTCATCTGTAATTGATATTTTGATAGATAACCTAGATGTAAAGACGGAGCATGGCGGGGGATTTATACGCTCCATAGAGGGATTGGAATCAGGGTTTATAGATAGTGCTAAGGGAAATAAAAGTAGAATAGATTGGTTTTATTTTGTGAATGGCATATCCTCAAATATTGGTGCGGGAGACTATGTATTAGCATCCGGTGATATAGTTTGGTGGGATTATCACCAATGGGATGGTGCAGGTTTTACCCCTGCCGTCAGTGGATGTTTTCCACAGCCTTTTAAAAGCGGGTTCAGGGGTACGAGAGGTAATTGCGTCGTATTATATGGAGAGGGATTGGAGCATGAGGCTCAAAAATTAAAAGGGTATATGCAGGAACTAGGGGTAGAGCAGATTGCTATAGACAAGCTTAACGAGGAGATGCTTCGAGAAAAAGATGGGATGAATATTGTATTGGAGGTAAATGACAAGATTGCGGCCAGTGCATTTTGGCAAGATATAATGGAACATAGAGAAAAGACGGGTTGGCTAGCCAAAATATATAGCGATGGCATTATCGGTTTTGATATATCAGGAGAGTATTCAAAGTCTTTTGACGAAAAGGTAGGTGCTGTATTAGTATCAGGACAGGGTATGGGAGACCCCTATCCCCTATGGTTGATCAGCGCTAATGATCAGGGTACTTTGGGGCAGCTTATAGATGGTATAATTGATAATCCAGAGAACCTAAAAAACAATGCGGGGGTCATATACCATTTTGGGGAGTTTATACCGCTTCCGCTGAGATAGGAGAGATTTTGTGTTTATCTATAGATATGATGATTTATTCTTTCAAAACATACACCCTTTAGCACTTCTATCCTATATGTTCACCCTATTTTTAGTGGTCATAGTATCAAATCATCCAATTTTATTGTGTGCTACAGCCTTGGTAATAATCTCATCCGCATTTTCTGTCGACGGATATGAAGATATAAAAAAGGGATTGGGGTTTATGCTAAGGCTAATTCTTCTTTTTATGTTAATAAACTTCCTTATAAATAAAAATGGAAGGACGATTTTATGGCAAAGTCCACTAATACCGATTATCGGCAGGATTCAGATATCCCTTGAATCAATAGTATATACTCTTGTAATGGGGATTAGACTATCTTCTATATATATATTATTCATATTTTACAATAAGGCCATGAACCCTGATGCGCTACTTTCATATTTAGCCATTGTATTCCCTCATTCGGCACTGTTAATGTCCATTACAACTAAGACAATTCCATATTTAGCACAGCTATCTAAACGCACAGAACATGTCATGTATGTAATGGGGTTAGATACAAAGAATAAAGGCTTTATAGAGCGGCTTAAGTCTAGAATACCTATACTTAAGATTATATTCATGTCATCTATCGAAGATAGTCTCTCTATCGCAGAAAGTATACAGGCAAGGGGCTACGGTAGTGGCAGAAGAAGCCGCTATTTTCAAAATGAATGGAGAGTAAAGGATGTATTAGTACTTGCAGGATCTTTTTATGCAATAGGAGTTTTCTTTCTGCTTTTAATATCTGGTGGGGCCCTCTATAACTTTTATCCAAGACTTGATAGAATAGGGGATGCTATGGAGCATTTGGGGATTCTGCTAAGTTTGATTATAGCGCTTTTAATACCGGCAGCAATGGGATTGGGGTGGAAACATTGGAAATATTTAAAATACAAAGCCTAACATATTATTACCCGGAAAGTGAGTTCCCAGCCATTAAAGATATATCACTAACTATAAAAGAGGGGGAGCTAATATTTCTAGCGGGTCTTTCAGGATCTGGAAAATCATCATTTTTGAAGGCCCTTGCAGGTCTATTACCCGAATTCTATGGAGGAAGGATTGGTGGAAACATAGAGTATAAAGGGAATAATCTAAGAGATTGGGATAAAAGACGGCTTCCTACAGAGATTGGCATAGTATTTCAGGACCCAGAAAAGCAGGTATGTATGACAGTTGTAGAACATGAGGTAGCCTTTGGTCTTGAAAATCTAGGAATTCCACGAAACGAAATGCACCATAGGGTAGCTGAGGTTCTTTCTATGTTAGATTTAATGGAACTGAGAGAAAGAAGTATATTTGAGCTGTCTAGCGGACAAAAGCAAAGGGTTATTTTAGCTAGCGTGCTGGCTATGCACCCTAAGGTTTTGATATTAGATGAGCCGACCTCGCAATTAGACCCAATTGCAGCGAATGAATTTTTGGATTATTTACATAGATTAAATAGGGAATGGGGTACGACCATAATCTTATCAGAACAAAGAGTGGAAAGATGCTTCGATATGGCAGATAAAGTATTTGTAATGCATGAAGGCGGCATTATATATAGCGGAACCCCAGAGGAACTAGTAAGAAAACCAGATAAAGATTTAGAGATATTTTACCCACCTATCTCCAGGATGTTTAGGGCGGCGAATATGCCTTTTATACCAATATCTGTGAAGGAAGGCCGGGAAATAATAGGAAAGCAGCTAAGGGTCAGCGGGGAATATTTATCATCTTTTAGCCAGGATAATATAGACAGATACGAGGATGTAGTAGTGGATATAAAAAAGCTGAGATTTTCATATCCAAAGCAACCCTTCGCTTTAGATATAATAGATTTTGAAGCATATAAAGGGGAAGTAATATCCATTTTAGGAGAAAATGGGGCCGGCAAATCCACCCTGTTAAAGCTCATATCAAGGATTTTAGAGCCTAGAGCTGGTAATATATCGGTATTAGGAAACGTAGGATATTTATCACAAGATCCATCCGATTATTTACTTTCAGAGAAGGTATACGAGCAGTTATTATTTGCCCTAGAATTGAAGGGGATAAAGGAAAGTGGACAAATAGATGATATTTTAAAAAGACTTCAATTATATAGATATAAAGACCAAAATCCCAGAGACTTATCGAGCGGAGAGATGCAAAGAGTTGCCA
The DNA here is from genome assembly GCA_012799205.1 of Clostridiales bacterium. Lineage (GTDB taxonomy): Bacteria > Bacillota > Clostridia > Caldicoprobacterales > Xylanivirgaceae > JAAZLT01. The sequence continues at coordinate 6,715 of JAAZLT010000074.1, read as the reverse complement.
TAGCCACTGTGATGGTATCTGACCCCAAGATCATATTGATGGACGAGCCGACTAGGGGCATGGATAATCTAGTGAAAGAGGAACTTATAGCAATAATAGATTCTCTAGCAAAAGAGGACAGGTGCATAATAGTGGTAACTCATGATATAGAGTTTGTGGCAGAGTTATCCCATAGGGTCATTATAATGGCGGATGGAGAAATTATCATAGATGGAGATATGCATGAAGTTATAGGTAGCTCGTTTTATTATTCGACACAGGTATCAAGGTTGTTTAAAAATATAGATCCACATATAATAAAGGTGGATGAGGGCGCTAGAATGCTAAGGGAGTATATAGTTGAAAGGAAGACATAAATTATGGAGAAGATATGGGCGGCAATTAGTTTGGCGATTGTAGCGTTGTGTATATTACTTGTATTTATCTTATATGAAAAGAGAAAAATGTCTCCTAAAGAGATTGCACTAATAGCAAATTTAGCTGCAATTGCAGGTCTTAGTAGAGTTCCCTTTGCAGGGGCACCAGGTGTCCAGCCTACATCCTTTTTTGTTATCGTATCAGGTTATGTAATGGGCCCAATGGTAGGGTTTTTAGTAGGAGCGTTGGCTGCCGTATCATCCAATATATTCTTAGGCCAGGGCCCATGGACTCTATGGCAGATGCTATGCTGGGGGCTTATGGGCGTAGTTGCAGGCCTTTATAAAAAGATTAGCAAGAACAAGAGACAATCTAGATTGATTCTTATAATTATAGGTGGTATATGGGGCTATTTATTTGGTATTATAATGAACATCTGGCATTGGTTAGCATTTGTATATCCGTTAAATTTTAAATCTTTTTTAGCTAGTTACTCAGTAAACTTTTGGTTCGATACATTACATGCCATGGTCAATATGCTCTTTTTATATTATATGGGACCATATGTAATAAGGGTTCTCGAAAGGTATTATAGAAGACTTAAAACCTATGAACTACCCGTAGAAGACCTCTAAAGTGGTATATCATAGACCAATAATACAATAAAGTATAAGGCCCATGGTTAGAATCCACCACGGACCTTATGCCTTATAATCAACGTAATTTCCTAAAGGCTTCACTTTCAATATAGCGCATATCAAAGAAATCGAGCTCTATACTTTCGGGCTTAGTATGTGATAGATAGCCCTCCAGATCGGCGAAGAATTGCATAAATATTGTATGATTTCTCATATGGCCTGCAAGCAGAAATTCTTCCTTGGTGTCCTCTAACCTAGCCATAAGTTGTAATCTAGCAAGTTTTCTCTCCTTGGCCATATATTTAATCTTTTCAATGACCTGGATATCATAGCAATTATCATGATGACACTGACTTATGTCCATCATTTGGATAAGGGCAATATAATCTCTTGCAAGGCAGTTATAGTTTTCAACCTCATATAGAAATCTTTCAGCCAACCTTTTATTACATCTTGGATCAGATGCCACAATGCTTAATAGATCAGTTGCTTCTCTAGCCATAGCAGCTATCTCATTTATCTCTCTTAAATAACTTTCTCTATCCGTATATATTATGCTAAGCGCTTCGCCTGGGAATATCCTAGGATAGGGCTTGCCTTCTCTTACATAGCTATAGAAGTAATAGGAAAGGGTGTGCAAAAGTATACTATATTTTGAGGGAATGGGCTTTCCATCTTCCTTTTTCTCATTTCTAACCTCTGTTATAAGGTCAATAAGTTCAAAGGCCCTTAAAGCCTCATCATATTTACTGGGGAAATTTCTTCTTACATATCTTTTAGTAACGGATTTAATATCTCCCGCTCCATCAAAATTCCATGCGAAATCTGCCTGACATCTATGGTTTCTATCATAGCTTTCATCCCATGCGGAATATGACTGCATTCCCTCCACTCCCTCTTTTATGCCCATATCAGCTAAAAGGTAAATATTTTTAAGTGGGTTTGTAAGGATAGTCCAGTGATAGTAGCCATTCCAAGGTTTTACAGTGCGTCTAAAGCCAAGATCTGGCCTTGTAGTATCAAACATCAATCTCTCTTTATAATCTGAATAGGTCCACCAATCTATTATTACGTTATCAATGAGATCATTTTCCCTAAGGGCCTTTACCATGTCGCCAGTGCTTTCTGCTGTCTCCTTTTCTCCGTGGCCTATGAGCATATCATGATACATATAAATATTTTTCATACCACGACTCTTTAGATGCTTAAGGAGCCTTATGGCATGATTTATAAATAAATCCTTTCTAGTAAGCCTACTACACTCGGGACATTTACACCAAGGTGAACGTTTTTTAAAAATATCCTCACTATTGTGGGCCAGTCCATCCCATACCTCATCCAGACCTACGTGAAAGCTATCTATATTATTAGGTAGAAGATAATTATCAATTAGCTCATCATATATATGTAGCAATAGCTCATAGGTCTTGGGGTTTGATGTACAAAAACCAGTAAGGGAGGGATTACCATCTTCATCTAAAGCTGAGACATCTGGGTACATAGAGGGGATTAGAGTGTTGTGACCATAGGAATTGACTAAAGGAAAAACTGTTATTCCTTTTATTTTACCATATGCTATTAGATCTCCAAAGAAGTCGTCCTCAAACATTGGAGGTAACCTTTCTTTGTCTATCCATTTTTTCTTTATTGCTGAATAATAACGCTCTACGACAGGTGTCTTAAGCTTTGGATACTTTTTTATAGGTACATACATATACTCACTGACCCTACCGTCATATTGTACACACCAGCATCCATATACAGATACCACCAGTTGGTTCATCTTCATATCCGCCATGTGATCCACTACATGCTTCCAATCTTTTAACGTCATAAGGTTAGAGCCGTACCTGCTTTCCATAAAATGCCCACGGGTCTTAAGATCCGGCCAATCTAAAATTCTCATATTAGGGATTTTCAGTTGATTTTCTTTAAATATGAGGCAATCTTTAAATGTGATGATCCCATAGTGAAGGCCAATTTCGCTAAATCCTGTTATCAAGATCGTGTCATTTGAAACTTCAATAGAATAGCCTTGGTCTATATTTTCATAGTTTCCTTTAGGATCCCTTACTGTAAGAAGAATTCTTATTCCCTCATTATTACTGGGGGGTGCATTTAACAGTCCGGTGAGCTTATCAATTAAAGATGTAATAGAGGTCTCTAGAAGTGGATGATTAGCTGTAAAATCAGATTCAATATACCAATTAGCTTTGCCTGGAGTTCCAAGTCTTACATGGCCGCCGTCCAAATATTCAAACTGTTTAGGGACAGGTGAGATAAGATTTTTGATGTCCAAAATGATTACCTCCTTAAAATTTTGGTGAACTTTTACAATCAGTCTATCATTTTTTATATAGCTTTGCAATATTACACAGCGCTTTTACATGGTTGTACAAAAATTTAAATGAAAGAGACTCTACTCTATATATAGAATCAACTACATATCTTGCCCTATTGGGACTACTTAAGTATTTTTGTAGTTTGCATAGAGTGAACTGATACTATAAAATATACAGTATGTCCCTTTATTTATTGTTTTATTATGAAATAATTACGCAGACTGAACTTGCAATAGAGGGTCACATATTTGTAAAAAGCATTTCAGGAGGGGCCAGTATGAAGAATATTGATGATCTCATAGTTAGAAGATTTACAAAGGTGTTAGATATAGATAAGAATAAGACTGTATATGATTTATTTGAATGGAAAAGGGTGGATGTCACCTTAAAGGATTATAGGACAGGAAATACAATTTATGATGTCAAGGATTTAGAATTTCCTATTCATTATTCGCAAAATGCTTGCGATATAATTGCTAGCCATTATTTTAGAAAAGCTGGCGTTCCCAATAAGCTAGGATATGAATCTAGTATGCGTGAAGTGGTACATAGGATGGTGTCTTTCTGGGTAAATGCTCTAATAGATGAGGGACTTGTAGACAATAAAGAAAAGGAGAAAGTATTATATGATGAACTTGCATACCTCTTACTAGCCCAAGTATGGGCCCCAAATTCGCCGCAATGGTTTAATACAGGGTTAAATCTTGCATATGGTATAAATGGTGAAATAAACGATTTATATTATTACGATACAAAAAAGGGCAAAGTAGTTCAGAGCAAGGATAGATATACTAGAACACAGGCTTCTGCATGCTTTATCATATCCATTCAGGACAAGCTTATGGGGGATCAGTCCATTTCTGAACAATATGTTACCGAGACTAAGCTATTTAAGGGTGGCTCGGGAACTGGTACCAACTTCTCTACTCTGCGGGCAGAAGGGGAAAGGCTATCTGGTGGCGGCGTCTCATCGGGGCTTCTTAGCTTTCTAAAGGGATTTGACAGGAATGCAGGTGCAATAAAGTCTGGGGGTACCACTAGACGTGCTGCAAAAATGGTAATAGTGGATGAAGACCATCCAGAGATAATAGATTTTATAAATTGGAAGAGACTTGAAGAAGATAAGGTTAGAGCTCTAGGCAAGATGGGCTATGACACAGATTTTAATGGTGAAGCCTATAATACAGTTTCTGGTCAAAATGGCAATAACTCAGTGCGCCTATATGATGAGACAATGGAAAAGATATTGAATCTAGATAATGACCCGGATGCTACCTTAACATTAAAGGGTCGGGTTGATAGTAGTGTAGATAGGGATATCAAAGTACAAACGTTATGGGATGCAATAAATGAGGCTACCTATCAATGTGCCGATCCTGGATTGCAATTTCATGGAAGATTTAATCAATGGCACACATGTCCTGCAGGGGAAGATGGAAAGCTTTGGGAGAAACATAACCAGATAAATGCTACAAATCCATGTAGTGAATATGCATTCTTAGACGATACATCTTGTAATTTGGCATCTATAAATTTATACTATTTTTATGATATAGAGTCTAAATCATTTAGAGTAGATGATTTTTTGCATACGGTCGCCCTCATTCAGATGGTTTTGGAGGCGTCTATCCATTGGGGACAATTCCCTACTGTGCATATTGCTAGAAAGACCCATCTATTTAGAACTACAGGACTTGGAGTTGCCAACCTTGCATCACTTATAATGGCTCATGGATATCCTTATGATTCCCATGAAGCAAGAACCATAGCTGCATCTATAATGGGGCTTCTTACAGGTCATTCCTATGTGGTGTCATCACTTATGGCACAAAAGCTTGGACCCTTTGAGAAATATGATATAAATAAAGAACACATGCTCAAAGTTATAAGAAACCACTGTAGGGTAGCTGGAGCCAAAGAAGATGATTATGAAGGCCTTAGCTATAGACCTATGGAGGTAGATCATAATACATTAAGAGATCTTAACTGGGATGATGTAAGTACAGCCCTTAAAAACTCCTGGAATATGGCATATGATTTTGGTGTTACACATGGATATAGGAATGCTCAAGTAAGTGTAGTTGCACCTACTGGTACTATATCTTTTGCTATGGATTGCAGCGCCACATCTGTAGAACCTTTCTATGGACATGTAATATATAAAAAGCTAGCTGGTGGCTCTTCTATGATCATGATAAATCCTGTAATAGAGACGGCATTATCAGGACTAGGATATACTGAAGATCAGATAGATGAGATAGTTGGCTATGTGCTTCGCAAAGATGAGAACGGATTTATTATAGATGGAAAGATTGAAGGAGCGCCGCATCTAAAACCAGAGCACTATAGCATATTTGATACTGCAAGTGAATGCGGTACGGGTAAACGCTTTATATCACCAGAGGGGCATGTACTTATGGTATCAGCTATTACCCCCTTAATATCGGGGTCAGTATCCAAGACAGTGAATTTGCCAAATTCAGCTACTAAAGAAGATATTGAGAGGATCCATCTTTTAGCTTATACAACAGGTACCAAGGCTATAGCCATATATAGAGATGGCTCAAAGGCAAGTCAGCCTCTTACATCTTCAATAGAGAGTAATATGGAAAAGGATCTAGAGGATATGACCTATCATGAGCTAGTTGAGCTAGCCAGAGCGGGTCGAGAGGGAAAGGCTGTTAGAAAGAAGGCAAAGGGAAGAAGGGCAGGGTTTACACATGGTGCTAAGATAGGTGATATAGAGCTCTATATTACTGTAAACTTTTATCCAAATGGTGAAATCGCAGAACTATTTATATCTACTGATAAGGAAGGAACGGTTGTTAAGGGGCTTTTAGCATCATTATCTAAGGCAATCTCAAATATGCTTCAATATAATATTCCACCGAAGGATATATCTAGAATGCTAAGAGGCCAACAGTATGAGCCCTCTGGATTTGTGGGAAGACATCCATATATCAAGCATGCATCATCTATATCAGATTTAGTAAGTAAAATAATAGATATAGAACTTGGGGACTTTTCAAGGTGTGAAGTGAAACCTGAAGATGATAGGGCAGTGCTTTTTGGGAATGATCTGTATAGGGCTAGGGCTAATATATCAATACCGGATCAAAGGCCGAATATAAAAACTCATTCTGATGAAGAGGGTGAAAGGATTTATGGCGAAGTATGTGCCAATTGCGGCAGCGATAGATTAAGAAAGAATGGCACATGTAAAGTATGCGAAGAATGTGGTGCAACAACAGGTTGTTCATGATTCTAAGCCAACTTTTTTGGCTTGAAGGTATTGTTTGCCTATGATACAATTAATGAGATGACTTTATTAATCGATGATAGGAGAAGGCATATGATACATTATAATGGAAAAAGACG
>JAAZLT010000073.1 GCA_012799205.1 Clostridiales bacterium | reverse complement strand
TATAAAACTTATAAACTTTGCCCATTGTGACATATATATGATAGGTGCATATATAGGTTATTTCTGTATGACATTTTTAAATCTTGGCTTTTTACCCTCTCTGGCAATTGCCATGGTTATATGTACACTACTGGGTGTTTTAATAGAAAAGATTGCCTATAGGCCTTTGAGAAATGCTACAAGGATATCCGTACTGATTACCGCTATAGGTGTGTCATTATTCTTAGAGTATGGGACCATGTTCTTTGTCAAGGCCAAGGTTAGAACATATCCGCAGATGACTGGACTACTAGCAAAAAGTATGCGAGTTGGTAATATGAATATATCAATGCAGCAAATACTATTACTTGGCATCACTATTGTGCTAATGATCATTCTCCAATTTATCGTTAGGCGTACGAAGCTTGGCAAAGCTATGAGGGCAGTTTCCATGGATAGAGATGCTGCCATGCTCATGGGCATAGATGTAGACTCTACAATATCATTCACCTTTGCTCTAGGCTCCGCACTAGCAGGGGCAGCAGGGGTATTAGTCGGGATATACTATAGCTCTATAAATCCACTTATGGGAGTTTTGCCTGGGCTCAAAGCATTTATAGCCGCAGTTTTTGGAGGAATAGGAATTATACCTGGAGCTATGATAGGTGGGTACTTTATAGGTATGCTTGAGGTAATGGTTTCAGGACATGGTCTTTCAATGTATAGGGATGCTGTGGTTTTTGCTATTTTGATACTGATCCTTATTGTAAAGCCTTCAGGTTTACTTGGGAAAAATACTGGGGAGAAGGTGTGATATGAGAAAGTTAATAACTTTACTCCTGACCTATGTAATAGTTCAGATTCTAATTATGTTAAATGTTGTAAACGATTATGTATTGGCCACTTTGGTGACCATTGGAATAAATATAATATTAGCTGTGAGTCTAAATCTAATAACAGGATTTACTGGGCAGTTTTCACTAGGGCATGCCGGTTTTATGTCTATTGGTGCATATGTATGCGCTCTTATTACGATGAGAGTGCCCACAATTTGGGGCTTTCTATTGGGTGTTTTACTCGGTGCTATGGCAGCGGCTTTAACAGGGGCCCTAGTAGGTCTTCCAACGCTTAGGTTAAGGGGCGATTATCTAGCCATAGCTACTTTAGGCATGTCTGAAATAATTCGAATTGTATTTTTAAATTTAGAGATTACAAATGGGGCAGCAGGACTGACTGGGATTCCTCAGTTTGTAAACTGGACTTGGCTATTTATTTTCACAGTTGGAGTAGTAGCTGTCATATATAATTTCATAAAATCGGCTCATGGCCGTGCATGCATATCTGTAAGGGAAGATGAGGTAGCCGCCGAGGCAATGGGTATAAATACTGTGAAGTATAAGGTGATAGCATTCACCATAGGAGCCTTTTGTGCAGGAGTGGCCGGAGCAGTTTATGCCTCCTATTTCTATTTCTTAAAACCAGGCCTGTTTGATTTCCTAAAGTCTGTGGATGTGCTTGTTATTGTAGTTTTGGGGGGGCTAGGTAGCATTTCAGGCTCTATATTAGCTGCCATTTTGCTAGCTCTTATATCCACCTACCTACAATCTTTTCCGGAACTACGTATGGTCTTATATTCGCTAACTTTGATAGTGATAATGATATTTAGGCCCCAGGGTCTTATGGGGTCGAAGGAGATTTCTCTCTCAATATTTAATAAGTTGGGTAATAATAGATTCTTTGATAGGTTTAAAACAGATAGGGGGAGGGATTAACCAATGTCTATTTTAAAAGTAGAAAGACTTACAAAATCCTTTGGCGGACTGACTGCTGTCTCAAATGTTGGGTTTGAAATAAAAGATGGTGAGCTAGTAGGGCTCATAGGCCCAAATGGCGCGGGAAAGACTACATTGTTTAATCTTTTAACAGGGATATATGTGCCTGATACTGGTAGTATCTCCCTTTGCTTAGATGATAACCCGATAGCATTGGAGGGTATGAACCCTCATAATATATGCAAATCTGGTCTTGCAAGGACGTTTCAGAACATTAGGCTTTTTAAAGAGTTGACAGTCCTTGAAAATGTAATAATAGCAATGCATAAGGATGTGGAATATGGACTTGCCTCAAGCTTTTTACACCTTCCCTCCCATAAAAAAGAGGAGGAAAAATTATTACACAGGGGTATAGAATTATTAAAAATCTTTGAATTAGATAACAAAAAGGACGAACTGGCCAATAATTTACCCTATGGAGAACAGCGCCATTTAGAGATAGTAAGGGCCTTAGCAACTAACCCAAGTATATTGCTGCTAGATGAACCTGCAGCAGGAATGAATCCAGCCGAAACAGCAAGGCTTACAGAAATTATAAGATGGATTAGAGATGATTTTAACCTTACTGTTCTATTAATTGAACACGATATGTCTGTTGTTATGAATATTTGCGAACGTATTTATGTGCTGGATTATGGGATGCTCATAGCGCAGGGGACACCAGATGAAATAAAGACTAATAAGCGGGTTATTGAGGCCTATTTAGGAGAGGAGTCGACCAATGCTTGAAGTTAATAATATAGATGTATACTATGGAGTAATTCACGCCCTCAAGGGAGTATCTCTAGAGGTGAACGAGGGCGAAATAGTTGTTTTAATAGGCGCAAATGGTGCAGGCAAGACTACCACACTTCGTACTATATCAGGGCTTAAAGATTTAAAAAGTGGAGAGATCAAATTAAATGGCGAGGATATTACTAACTTTTCAGCTCAGGATAGGGTAAAGATGGGGATTTCCCACGTACCAGAGGGAAGGCGTGTATTTCCTGGACTATCGGTGTTAGAAAACTTAGAATTAGGGGCCTACCTAAGAAGAGATAGAAGGGCTATTGCAAAGGACTTAGAAAATGTCTATAGTCGCTTTCCTATACTAAAGGATAGACGTAGGCAAATGGCTGGTACCTTATCCGGTGGTGAGCAGCAAATGCTTGCCATTGGGCGCTCTTTAATGGGAAATCCTGATATACTATTTTTAGATGAGCCATCTATGGGCCTGGCACCTATACTAGTGCAGGAGATATTTGATATTATAGAAGATATAAATAAGGCGGGAACTACTGTTTTATTAGTAGAGCAAAATGCAAATATGGCACTACAGATTGCAGATAGGGCATATGTAATGGAGACCGGTTCGATTGTTCTCTCTGGTAAAGCTTCGGATTTAATGCAAAGTGAAGACATTAAAAAAGCATATTTAGGAGGTTGAATATATGTTTGTAAGAAAGAAGATGACAGCAAATCCCTTTACTATTTCGCCGGACAATAGTTTGCCTGATGCTCAGGACATTATGTCAAAACACAATATAAAGCGGTTACCGGTGCTAAAGGGCGGAAAATTAGTAGGTGTAATATCAAAGGAAGATATACTTAGGGCATCTCCTTCCAAAGCTACTACATTCAGCATAGGGGAGATTAACTATCTCTTAGCTAGAACTAAGGTCAGTAAGATAATGACGAAAGATCCTATAACTATAACATCCAGTGCATTACTAGAAGAAGCTGCCACGCTTATGAGAGATCATGATGTTGGGTTTCTACCAGTAGTAGACGACGGTAAATTGGTAGGAATAATTACAGAGAGTGATATATTTGACTCATTTATTGAACTATTAGGATTTAGAGAAAAGGGAACCAGACTTACTATAGAGGCTTTAGATGCCCCTGGTGTAATGTCTGAGCTAACTAGTATAATTAGTGATTTTGGCGCGAATATATCTAACATCGCAGTATATAGGGGAACAGCAGGGAAAAGTGCTGTAGTAATCGGAATAAATTCATTAAATACAGAGGGCATAGAAGTTATGCTGGAGAAAAGAGGCTTTAAGGTTTTATATAAACTACAGAATAAATAGGGAGTTGAACAATGTCATATAAAGATGTAGCAAAGTATTTTGAAAATGCTGGATTAAAAGATAGAGTGAAAGTATTTGAAGAGTCCAGTGCCACTGTTGAGATGGCAGCAGAAGCTGTTGGATGTATGCCGAAGCAAATTGCAAAGACACTTGCTTTTCTAATAGATGATATGCCTATATTAATTGTTGCAGCGGGAAATGTTATGATAGATAATCAAAAATATAGAGAGGTATTTGGACAAAAGTCTAGTATGATTCCGAGGGATCTAGTAAAGAAGTATATAGGTCATGGCTTAGGTGGGGTCTGTCCATTTGCTGTAAACGATAGTGTTAAGACATATCTAGATAAATCTCTTAAACAAAATGAAGTGGTATATGTAGCAGCAGGCAGCCCCAATAGCGTCGTTAAACTCTCTATTTCAGAGCTAGAGCAGCATTCGCATTTTAAAGACTGGATTGATGTATGTAGTATCTAATCGGACAAAAGCAAATATAAATGTGTATATACTTATAAATTATAAGGGCAGTAGTCATAGTGTTATTTATGGGCTTAAGGCCCTTATATAATAGAGGCGGTTCTGAAATGGTGGTCATGACATCTAGCAGATTGTTTACAGATATGAATATAAATGGCGCAAAGACACTCAGGAATGCATCTATTAGATTTAACTAATAAGAGTATGAAACGGAAGGGATTTTAAGCTATTTAAGATATGGGCTATGCGATTGTCAAGTTGAAGATGGCAGATTTCACTATCAACAATAGTAGAATATAGGGCTATTATGGAAAAAGATCTGCTATCTTCTTACTTTACTTTAGGCAATTATGCTATAATATTTAATTAATGGTGAAAAATGTCTGGATGAAAAGTCCTCATATGGACAACTTTAACTGTTTGGGGGAGGTTATATTGTTGAAACCAGTAAAAAGGACCATTTTATGCTTTGTAATCATGATAATGATTTTAGTAAGTACAGGATGTGGTGGGCGTTCGGCCACCAACTTTAAGGGAGATGCTGGCAAGATTCGTGTTATGCTCTTTGACAGGGGCAGTATCCCCAGTGGCGAAGGTACATTGACCGATAACCGATGGATCAACTTTCTCAAAGAGGAAGCGAAAAACCAGGGCATTGAGGTTGAATATATTCCGGTTCCCAGGAATCAAAGCACAGAAAAAGTTATTACAATGATGGGGGCAAATAATGCACCTGATATATTCTATCTGTATGAACGTGAATTTTTCCTAAAATTTGCTTCCCTGGGAGGTCTTTTAGATTATAGTGATCTTTTAGAGACCTATGGTGAAAACGTATTAAAGCTTTATGAAGGCAAAGATATATTAAAGTATGGTAAGGTGGATGGAAGGCAATATGGCATTCCATCCATTAGACAGGATAGAAAGCACTATGGTGCATTTATACGTAAAGATTGGCTAGATATATTAGATATAGAGCCGCCTACAGATAAAGAGTCCCTGGTGACAGTTTTAAAGGCATTTAGAGATGAAGACCCTGGGAATGTAGGGGATAAACTGATTCCTATGCAAATTCCCTTCGATAGTACAGCATTTACTGATGCAAATAGAACAACAGATTTAATGCGCTCATTTTTATCCACTTCTATAGAAGAAGAGAAGACGATGTTACCTGTGTTTCGACCGGGTTTTAAAGAGTATATGGCATATCTAAATAAACTATATAGAGAAGATTTAATACATAAAGAGTTTCCTACTTTTTCATATGCTAAAAATAGGGAGCAAGTCATGCAAGGTATAGTAGGCTTTTTTAACGATAATGCAACCCTTGTAGGAACAGAAGGGTTTTATGGAACCTTAAAAAAGAATGTGCCTACTGCCGAACTTCTGCCCTTGGAGGTTTATGACCATGACGATGGTAGTTATTATAAACTTGAACACCCCCCATTTGGCTTTTACTTAATGACACCAAAATCAAGTAAGAGCCCTGAGTCTGTGGTCAAATATATAGACCTTCTCTGTAGGGAAGATATTGCATGGAAACTTAGTTTTGGAATAGAAGGAGAACATTATACTTTAGATGACTATGGGGCCCCAATACCCATAGATTTTGAATATAATAGCAAGACTTTAGATTATACAGGGGAGGATCTAAGACTTATTGCAAGACCAGAGATGATGCTTAATGCGGATGCAAAAAGGAGCCTTGATGAGAGTAAAGCGGAAATGGATCCATATAGAGAATTTAATAAGATGGTAGATGAACTTGGCAAGAGGGACGCAGTGCAACCCTTTGTTCAATTGACAGAAATAAAGACTATCAGTAGATATATGCCGCAACTGATAAAACTATCAGATCAATACTGGGTAAAGCTTATCACTGCAGAGGATTTTGATAGTATGTACGAAGAGTTTATAGTCCAGCTAAATAAAAACGGAGCTGATAAGATTATAGAAGAGATGAAAGATTTGGGTGGAAAATAAACATATTCTAAGATAAAGAATGAAGCTAATATAAAACATCTAGGGGGTATTTATATGAAATTTTCTATTCTTTTCGGGGTTTTCTCATTTAGCATAATGATTATATGTAGCATTATTTACTACTATCTTTCTAAGCAAAGATTAGTGGAAAAACCGGGTGGGATTATTGGCTGGACGCTGGCTATGCTTGGCTTCATTATTGCAATGGGTACCTATCTTTTACCTGGATCAATCCATGGATTTGATATAATATATTGGTTGCTTTTAGGAAGAATTCTCAATTTGCTTATAATAATAGCTGTACCCATAATCATGTCCATAGTTTTAACTATGTATTTAAAGGACTTGCGTTGTATTGCAATGGCATTTTTGGGTACTATCATAAGCTATGGAGGTAGTGTAGCTTCATTCCTACTTCTACTTAAAATATTTGACATATAGATGGGGGGGTGCTCTTTTGCTTAAATTCAATAGAAACCTACGAAAAAGTATGCGAGAAACTTTACTTATGTGGAGACTCTATGTCATGCTACTGCCTGTATTGCTATATTTTTTGATTTTCAAATATGTACCTATGTATGGTGTTGTGATGGCTTTTCAGGACTATAATTTATTTGATGGCGTATTTGGGAGTAGTTGGGTAGGCCTTGGTAACTTTAAAATGATATTTTCATCTATAGACTTTTATAAAGTGATAAGAAATACCCTAATGTTAAACGCATTATCCATGCTCTTTGGTTTTCCCATCCCTATTATTGTTGCGCTATTATTAAATGAGGTAAGGTTAGAGACGTTTAAAAAGAGTGTACAGACCATAATTTGTCTACCACATTTTTTATCCTGGGTCATTGTAGCAAGTTTATTTATACCACTGTTTTCAATATCTGGGGGGCTGATCAATAATATATTGACTGCCCTAGGTATAGAAAAGATTAGCTTTATGATGATAAAGAGCTGGTGGGTGGCTATATACGTATTTTTAGGTGTCTGGAAAGAGTTTGGTTGGGGAACTATTATCTACCTAGCTGCACTGACGGCTGTATCGCCGGAACTTTGCGAAGCAGCAGAGATTGATGGCGCCTCTAGATTTAAGCAAATACTCCATGTACATATTCCTTCTATAGCGCCAACCATAATAGTAGATCG
>JAAZLT010000072.1 GCA_012799205.1 Clostridiales bacterium | reverse complement strand
ATCGGTGGATGACAGTAGAATGTCATAACTCTAAAAATTCTGTATGGAATGCAATCCAAGAGTCCCTATTAAAGGCAGGATTTGTAGTCGCTGATGTTAGAACATTAAGCAAGAACCAAGGGAGCTTTAATCAGGTAAAGGGTACATCCCAGGCAATTAAACAAGATCTTATTATCTCCGCATACAAACCTAGAGAGAGTTTCAAAAGGGAGATGCTCAAAAAGGCTGGTACAGAGGAAACTGCTTGGGCTTTTGTGAGGGAACACTTAAACAAATTACCTGTGGTTGTAGAAAAGGGTGGTAAAATAGAAATTATATCGGAGCGTGAGCCATATCTGCTCTTTGATAGGATGGTGGCCTATCATATAATGGCTGGTATTGCCGTGCCTATAGATGCCTCTAACTTTTATAAAGGACTAGATGAGAGATTTTTAAAGCGAGATGGCATGTATTTCTTACATGATCAGATAAATGAATACGATAATGCTAGGATAGTATCAGAACTTATGCCCGTACAATTTGATATGATTGTAAATGATGAAAGGTCTGCCATAGCCTGGCTATATCACCAGCTAGAGGAGCCTCAGACCTATAGCGAAATACAGCCCAAATTTATGCAGGAGGCCAATATAGCAAGGCATGAGGTTTTGCCGGAGTTAAGTGAGCTACTTGAAGAGAACTTTTTACAGGATGATGAGGGAAGGTGGTATATACCAGATCCCAAAAAGTCAGATGATCTTATTAAACTCAGAGAGAAAAGACTTCTCAAAGAATTTGAAGAATATCTAACTGGCAATGGTAAACTCAGACAATTTAGAACTGAGGCCGTCAGAGTTGGATTTGCAAAGCTATGGGAGGAAAAAGATTATGAGAATATAGTCAAAGTAGGAGATAGACTTCCAGAAAAAGTGGTTCAAGAAGATGATAAGCTCCTGATGTACTATGATATAGCCCTAAGTAGGATGGAGTGATATTTATGTTTTCTATTGGCGGCTTTGCCTATGATACAATAAGAGATGAGAAAGTAGAGATATTGGATAAAAATGAGATATGGGGCTTTGCCTCATATAGGGTCTACAATCCTCTTAGGCAAGAGATCTATGAGCTCAATTCAGACCAACTCGAAGAATCTTTAGGGGCTTTAAAATATGATGAACACTATGTAAGATATATTACTACCCTTGGGAAGATAAAAAATGAGACTTCCCAGGGGCTACTATCATCCCTTAGCAGTGATATAATTCCACTTCCCCATCAGCTCTATGTATTAAATCGTGCACTATCGGATAACAACATCAGATACATATTGGCAGACGAGGTTGGTCTTGGCAAGACTATTGAGGCTGGCATGATTATAAAGGAACTAAAGACCAGGGGACTTGTCAAAAGGATATTGGTTGTCTGTCCTAAGGGACTAGTGACTCAGTGGGAGCAGGAGATGGCGGAAAAGTTTGGGGATAAGTTCCATGTCATATTACCTTCTGACCATGATACCATAAGAAAGGTAACAGGGAACGATGATGTATATGGACAATTTGAACAGGTTATAAGCCCTATGGACTCTATTAAGCCACTAGAATCTAGAACCGGGTGGAGCAAGGAGAGAGTAGAGCAATATAATGAAGAGAGAATATTTGCAATAGTAAATGCAGGCTGGGATTTAGTTATAATAGATGAGGCTCATAGAGTAGCTGGAAGTACTGGGGAGGTATCTAGGCATAAGCTGGGGAAGATGCTTGCCAAGTCTTCACCCTATTTACTATTGCTAACAGCTACACCACATTCAGGAAAAACAGAGCCTTTCTTAAGGCTTATTAGGCTACTAGATGAAAAAGCATTTCCTAGCTATAAGGCCATAGTAAAAGAGCAAGTGGCACCCTATGTTATAAGGAATAAAAAACGGGAAGTCATAGACAATGAGGGGAATAGACTATTTAAAGATAGGCATACACAGATATTGGAAATACATTGGGACGAGCGACACTCTATGCAAAGAGAGCTATATAAGATGGTGACAGAATATGTAAGAGATGGCTACAATAGAGCATTTAAAGAAAAAAAATTTCATATAGGTTTTTTAATGGTACTAATGCAAAGATTAGTGACTAGTAGTACAGCAGCTATAAAGGATAGTTTAAAGAGACGAATAGCAATTTTAGAATCTCAAAGGGCAAAGCTAAGCTCTTTATCTTTTAATGACCTTATAGAGGTGGATTTGGAGGATAAATTAGAAGAGGGTCTAGAAGTTATGTCCATGAATATGGATGTGGAAATTGCCCAACTGACAGAACTTTTAAATAAGGCGAGGCAGGCCGAATATCAGTACCAGGATGCAAAGGTAGACGAGTTACTAAGCCTAATAGATAATATAAGGTATGAGCTAGAAACATCTAAGATAATCATATTTACTGAATTTGTTGCCACTCAACACCATCTAGAGAAACTATTAAAAAACCGAGGATATAAAACAGCCCTTATAAATGGCAGTATGGATATAGATAGAAGAAATCTAGAGCTTAGAAAGTTTAGAGAGAAGGCTGATATATTAATTTCTACAGATGCAGGCGGTGAGGGATTAAATCTACAATTTGCCAATGTAGTGATAAACTATGATTTGCCCTGGAACCCTATGAAAATCGAGCAAAGGATTGGAAGAGTTGATAGAATTGGACAAAAGCGAGATGTGTACATATATAACTTTATAATAGCAGAGACAATTGAAAACAGAGTGAGAACAGTGTTAGAGGACAAACTCTCCATAATCCTATCGGAGACAGGCATAGATAAATTGGCAGATGTCCTAGACAGTGAAATGGCAGATATTGATTTTACAGATGTCTATATCAAATCCGTAAGAGATCCTGACAATATAGGATTTAATATATCTAGATTAGAGAAGGATATAGAAAAGGAAATCCAAAGAGCTAAAAAATATAGTGAACTTATAAGCGACACAAAGGCATTAGAGATGAAACCAAAGCCTATCAAAGGATTTGAGTTAGAAAAGCATCTGCAAATTATGTGTAACGCCTATAGTCTATGGAAAGGGTATAATTCTAACCTGACGGATGAACTAAGCCTCGAAAATGAGGAGATAGTAAAGCATCTGGATCAGGAGCTCAAGTGGTCTAAGGGAGAGGGGATACCAAGGATAGATATTTATGATTTTCCCAATGAAAGGGGCTATTTTTCACTGTGGGAACTTACCATAAATAAAGATGCGCATAGTAGAAGAATTTTGCCGATGTTTGTAACAGAAAATATGCTCTTAAGACCTTTTGCAGGTGGGAGGATATGGGACGAACTCATAAACCCAGATAGGAATATTAAAGTTATAGAGAACTTTTACCTTGATGATGACACTTTTGAGAATATCTGCAAAATAGCCGAAGAATTTGCCTATGATAAATTTCTTGAATTAAAAGAGGGGTATGAGGATAGGAATGAAGAGCGATATAGGAAGTATTCCTATGCATTAGAGCTTAGGATAGATGCATCTAAAAAAATCGGCATAGCAAATATAAGAAAAGCTAGGCTACAGGAACTGGAGAGGAAAAAGCAGGAGATGGCTTTGGAATTTGAAAGGAATAAGGTTATTTGTCCTGTGTTTAGGCCAATATTTGTAGCTGGATTGGAGTGATGTCATGTTTTTTAATTATTTGACAGAACTATGTGGTTTGGGAAGCTATGATAGAATTGTACTCTTGGATTTTCAGGACCTTATAGATGACAGCTATTTGCCTGATATAGCAGAACAATATGGAT
>JAAZLT010000071.1 GCA_012799205.1 Clostridiales bacterium | reverse complement strand
GAATATACCCAGATATAGATACAGCGGCTGAGAATGTTAAGGTGGAAAAAGTATTTTCTCCTAGGCATGAGAATAAACGAATCTACGATATATTATTTAGAACTTATAAGCTTGTATATAAAGACCTTAGAAAGCTCTATCAAGATGTAAACACAGAGAGAGAAAAATTATATATGACAGGGAGGCAATAAAATGCTAGGAAATTTAGATGTAAGATCAATGCCAGTTGCAATGCTCGAGGATATAGATACTGATAATTATATGATAGCAACCTATCTTGTGACATATCCATCACAAATACCTGTTGCAAAATTAGCGCCTGTACTAGCAATCGAGCAATCTACAGGTACATGGGTTCCAGTACCAGGTGAAACACCAGAGGTGCGGCAAAAGCATATAGCTAAGGTAGTATCCATATACGAAGTGCCAGACTATGAGTATATGGTGCCTAAGGATGCAGATAAGAGAACCTATATAATCCAGATAGCATTTCCTATAGTAAACTTTGGCTCGCAACTATCTATGATGATGTCAACTGTCATAGGTAATATATCTTTAGCTGGTGAAATAAAGCTTTTAGATCTATACCTACCTAAAAATTATGTAAAGGGTTTTCAAGGACCTAAGTTTGGTGTAGCGGGGATTAGAAGGCTACTAGATATACCAAAGCGGCCTATACTAAATAATATGATAAAGCCTTGTACTGGCTATACTGCCCAGGTAGGTGCCGAACTTTTTAGAGAGGCGGCAATAGGTGGAGTGGATATAGTAAAAGATGATGAGCTTATTGCAGATGCCGAATTTAACACTATAGAGGATAGAGTAAAGCTGTATATGCAAGTAGAAAAAGAGGTATATGAGGAAAAAGGGGAAAGGACCATCTATCTTGTCAATGTAACAGATGATATTCCACAGGTGTTTGACAATGCAAAGCGAGCTGTAGATCTGGGCTGTAACGGTATAATGGTAAACTTTGTTGCAACGGGCATACCAGTATTGAGGGCATTAGCTGAAGACCCAGATATAAATGTGCCTATATTGGCACATATGGACGTAGCTGGTGCATATCATATGTCGCCACAATATGGCATGAGCTCACATATTATGTTAGGTAAGCTAGCTAGGTTGGCCGGAGCAGATATAGTTGTGCATCCAGCGCCCTATGGGAAGGCAACTGTGCTTCATGAGAAGTTTACTAAAGTTGCCCAGAACTTGGTATTTCCTATGTATGATATCAAGCCCGCATTCCCAATGCCATCTGGCGGAATTACCCAGCCTAACATTCCAGAACTTATAAAGGATTTAGGACCGGATATAGTAATAGGCTCAGGCGGGGGTATACATGCACATCCTCAGGGACCTACTGCAGGTGCCAAAGCCTTTAGACAGGCAATAGACGCTACTATGGCAGGCATTCCCCTAGAAGAAGCTGCAAAGGAGCATGAAGAACTGGCAGTATCGCTTACAGCTTGGGAGGGAACCTTTGATATTCTAGGCAAGGAATAAATTATATAAAAAAAAGAAAGGGGACTTGACCATGAGTGATAGAAAATATGCAATCACTGAGTGGGAAGATGATAAAGAGATAATGGAAAAACTCAATAATCTGTTAAAGCTTCCGGTAGTGAAGATAAAACCTAATAGGATGAAAGACTATGAAGCCTATTTTGAATCTAAATGTAAAAAATCTAAAGAGATGACAGATGAAGCAAAAAAATACATCCCCGGTGGCGTCCAGCATAATCTTGCATTTAACTATCCTTTTCCACTAGCTGTGAATCGGGCTGAAGGGGCATACCTATGGGATGTAGATGGCAATCGCTATATAGATTTTTTACAAGCTGGCGGACCGACACTTCTAGGAAGCAATTACGGACCAGTAAAGGAGAAGGTAATAGAGCTTATAAATAACTGTGGCCCTGTTACAGGGTTATTTCATGAATATGAGCTAAAACTAGCAGAATTTATAAATAGACATATGCCTTCTGTAGAGATGTTTCGAATGCTTGGTAGTGGAACAGAATCGAATATAGCTGCCATACGATTAGCTAGGACATATACAGGTAAGGAGAATATTATAAAGGTTGGCGGAGCATATCATGGCTGGAGCGATCAACTAGTATATGGACTACATATCCCTGGCACAGGGGATTTTGAAGCCCATGGAATACCCAAGGGTTGCCTAGAGAATACCCAGGAAGTATTTCCAAATGATATAGAGGGGCTAAGAAAGCAGATGGAGCAAAATGAGAAGGCTGGCGGCACTGCGGCTGTGCTATTAGAGCCTGTAGGCCCAGAGAGCGGAACGCGGCCAATATATAAAGAGTATAATAGACAAGTTAGAGATCTTTGCGATGAATTTGGCGCGCTTCTAGTATTTGATGAGGTTGTCACAGGTTTTAGACTTGGCATGGGCGGCGCCCAGGGCTATTTTGATATAAAGCCAGATATAACCGTATTTGGTAAGATAATAGCAGGTGGATATCCTGGCGCCGGCGGAATTGGAGGCAGTAGAGAGGTCATGTCCTATCTAGCGGCAGGTGTGGAAGGATCCAAGAAAAGAGCATATGTAGGTGGCACCCTATCTGCCAACCCCTTAAGCTGTGTTGCTGGATATTATGCCCTAAAAGCTATAGAGGAGACGGATGCAGCTATAAAAGCCGGCAAAGCAGGTGACAGGCTATGTAATGGGCTGCAAAAGCTCATAGATAAATATAAGCTACCATTTGTAGTCTATAATCAAGCTTCTATATGTCACCTTGAGACTACGGGCCTTATGTTTATAGATATAACAAAACCCGATTTTATGGAGCAGTTGGTAACGCGAAAGAGTGCTTTGGAACTGATGGGCGCGGCATATACAGCCGAAGGGATGATCACTCTTGCAGGCAGTCGTATGTATACTAGCATGGCAGATACTGATGATATAATAGATGATGCATTAGAGGGCTTTGAAAGAGTGTTTGAAAGCATCGATATTTAAGCTATGCTATATCACATAGAGAGGTTTCGGTAATCTGTGCCGAAACCTCTCCATATATAAGGAGATGATTTACTATGGGTATAAAGGCTGTGCTTTTAGATATGGATGGTACACTCATAGACAACGATAGAAATAGATTTGGCGCTGAATATACAGAGCTTGTGTATAGAAGATTTCCCCAGGAGATTCCATTTGATAAGTTTAAAGAGGCTATCTATATTTCATTCGAGGCTATGACACAAAACAATGGCCAAAAGACAAATGAGGAGGTTTTCCAAGAGACATTTTTCCCACTTATTAATTTTCCTATCCCAGAGGGAATTAAGATATTTGATCATGTGCATAAGTATGACTTTTCAAGCCTTAAGAGAGAAGATGAGGTAAAACCTGAAACCTATGGAGTAGTAAAGAAGATATTTGATATGAGATATAAGGTGGTAATAGCTACCAATCCGATATTTCCTTTAGATGTAATGTATGAGAGGTTAAGATGGGCAAATATAGAGAAACTCCCCTTTGATCTGGTAACCTCATATGAGACTTCCACATATGCTAAGCCCAATCCCTTGTATTATAGGGAAATATTAGATAAGATTGGGGAGAAGCCAGAGAATTGTCTGATGGTAGGAGATGAGCATATGGATATGGTAGCGGCTTTGATAGGAATTAAAACCATGTTTATAAAAAGTGCCTCATCAGACCTCAATGAGAGGACACCCAAGCCCAATTATAGAGGGAAATTGGCTGACATTATAAATATATTGCAGGGAGGACATGATGGGACATTCAGAGCTAACCCGTAGGGAAAGAAAGAAGATGGAGAGTAGAGCAAGGATTTTAAAAGCTGCCAGGGCGCTATTTCAAGGACAAGGATATGATGAAACTTCAATAGAAGAAATATCTGAAATGGCAGATGTATCTAAGAGTACATTTTTTAACTATTTTCCTACAAAGGAAAGTTTGCTAGATGGCATTGCAGCAGATGAGGTAGAGGAGATAGAATATTTGATTGAAGCGGATTTAGTGGGAGTTAAAAGTCCTGTGGAAAAGATTCGTATAGCACTTAGACATTTTGCTATGGACAGCATCTCCTTTTTGCAAGTAACAAGAAGGGTCATGTGGGCTACTATATTTAAAGATGAGGGATATCCACTGCCTATAAAAGAGATGGAGAGCCTATTAGCAGGACTTATAGAAGAGGCACAAGATCAATGTGAGATTAGCCCAGATTTAGATTCAAAAGACATTGCTAAGGCATTACTTGGTATGTATTTTGCGGCGTTTTTTAAGTGGATAAAGGAGGATAAGATCTCCCTACCTGCATCAGAGGCCGGATTTGATCTATTTTTGAATATGATATTTGAAGGAATTGCAGGAAAGAACTATAAATCAAAGAGCAGCAAAGAGATATAATAGACTTTGCTGCTCTTTAAAAACATATTATTAATCATTAGATAGACCCATATAAGGGACTAATCTTTTTACAATAACGTGTATCATATAAGCATAAAGCGGTATATGAATAGCCTGGTTAATCAAGTTTCCGGGAAGCGAAGCTACAAGTGGGACATTAAATAGAATATTCAGAAAATAAGGTACCATTATAATAGACGTAATTGTCTGGCCTATTGCTATTGCTATTATCAGCTGCCAAAGACTATAGTCGGATTTTTTTATAGAGCGTAAGAGAAAGCCCGGAATTATACCTGTCAAGGCAGCGGTCATTGTAAAATGAGGCATATACTGACCTGTTGACCCGATAAAATAGCCTAATAGATCTCCTACTCCACCCACAATGCCACCTGCAAGCGGATCGATGGCAATGCCTGCAAATATAATAGGAAGACCGCCAAAGCCAATTCTTACACTCTCTATCCCTATATAGGGAACCCGAATGCTGGCTACACGACCTAAAATGATATTTAGGGCAATTAATAGGGATATATATACTATATCCTTTACACTATATTTTTTCATACAAAAACCTCCTTAAGTTTTTGGTGGACAGTACTGCCACACCTAAACAAAGAAGGCCAATTCTTTTGATGTGACAGCGAACGCAACGGTTTACCGCAAGCAAGAATCGCTTTTCGTCTAGGGGCTACGTCCCATCCCCTAGCACTTTACGCAAGACCGTCTACTCTGTCTAAAATAAATTCAGATTAGTTATATTGTATAGTTATTATATCATATATATAAATATTTGTATATAAATTCATAAATTTAAATTTTTATGTTACATAGGTATGCCTTTGTGGTATAATTATAGCATATCTGAAAATATAGCCCAATAATCTGTAAAATATGGCTATATGACAACCATGTTTAAGAGGAGGAGAAGTAATGAAAAAGGTTTTACTGACTGGATTATCCCTATTGCTTATGGTTGCCCTTTTCGCCAGCTGTGCGGCACCTGGGGCTGTGAGTGGGGATGAAATAAAGATTGGGGTCAACTATGAATTATCTGGAGGAGTTGCAACTTATGGCCAAAGCTCTGTTGATGGTATTGAGCTGGCTATTAAGCAGATCAATGATGAAGGCGGCGTAGATGGCAAAAGGATAACACTTATAAAATATGATAATAAATCTGAGCCGCAAGAGGCCACAACATTGGCTAATAAACTTATAACACAGGATAAAGTAATTGCCATATTAGGACCAGCAACTTCTGGTTCATTTATGTCGCAGATACCGGTAGCAGAAAAGAACAAAGTACCAGTAGCTTCAGGCTCAGCTACAGCGGATGAGGTTACTGTAGATGCTTCAGGGCTTAAAGAATATGCGTTTCGGATATGCTTTAGTGACTCTTATCAGGGTACTGCCATGGCAAATTATGCATTGAATAATCTTTCCAAGGAAAAAGCCGTAGTTATAATGGATACTTCTAGTGACTATGGTAAGGGGCTCGCGGATAACTTTATCAAAACCTTTGAGGATGCTGGTGGAACTATAGTTGCGAAAGAATCTTATGTAGAGGGCGATACGGATTTTAATGCAATTTTAACTAGCATTAAGGGCAAAGAATTCGATGTTATATTTATTCCTGGATATTATGAAGAAGCTGGGCTTATAATAAAGCAGGCTAGAGCACAAGATATTGATGTGCCCATATTAGGCGCTGATGGATTTGATTCTCCAGAACTTGTAAATCTAGCTGGAGCAGATGCCTTAAATGATGTATTTTTTTCTAATCACTACTCTTCGCTAGACGAAGATCCATTAGTAGTACAGTTTATTGAGGACTTTAAGGCCGAATATAATAGGGAGCCTGATGCATTCAATGCTCTAGGATATGATCTAGCAAAGTTTGTAGTGGATGGATTAAATAGAGCTGAAAAACTAGATAGGGAATCCCTGAAAAACGCTTTAGAAGCTACAGAAAACTTTGAAGGGGTAACCGGTTCATTTAGCATAGACGAGAACCACAACCCAGTGAAAGCTATTGTAGTTATAGAACTTAAAGATGGGGAACAACACTCTAGTGAAAGGGTCACCCAATAATGGATACCTAACATCTTAATACAATAAATATTACAAAAAATAAGTGGGGAGATAAACATTCCCCGCTTATTTGCATGTAAAAGGCGTAATTAATATGTTTTTTTAATGGAAATTCTATAGAAAAAGGGTTATACTTAAGGAGACATTTATACTAATAAGAAAGAGGGGAAAAATTTGGACGGCTTAATACAGCAGATAGTTAATGGTATCACCCTAGGGAGCATATATGCACTAATTGCCCTAGGCTATACTATGGTATATGGTATTATAAAACTTATAAACTTTGCCCACTGTGATATATATATGATAGGTGCATATATAGGTTATTTCTGTATGACATTTTTAAATTTGGGCTTTTTACCCTCTCTGGCAATTGCCATGATTATATGTACACTACTGGGTGTTCTAATAGAGAAGATTGCCTATAGGCCTTTGAGAAATGCCACAAGGATATCTGTATTGATTACCGCTATAGGTGTGTCATTATTCCTAGAGTATGGAACTATGTTCTTTGTCAAGGCCAAGGTTAGAACATATCCTCAGATGACCGGGTTACTAGCAAAAAGCATGAGAGTTGGTAATATGAATATTTCAATGCAGCAAATACTACTACTTGGAATCACTATTATGCTAATGATCATTCTCCAATTTATCGTTAGGCAT
>JAAZLT010000070.1 GCA_012799205.1 Clostridiales bacterium | reverse complement strand
AGAGCAGTGTATTTACCTAATACATCTCCTAACCCTGCTTGGAGCATATGCATGGGGGCCTCTTTCATTATATTAATATCGGCTATTATAGATGTTGGGTATACCCCTGGGAAGTTTGTCTTAACACCCCTTCTTATAAGAGGTGATATTATAGATGTATAGCCATCCATAGAAGGTGCTGTGGCTACAATAACATAGGGTATCCCTGTCCTTTTGCTTATATATCTTGTTATATCATTTAAAGTGCCAGATCCTATGGTTAAAATGAGGTCCGGTTCACTTCCAAGTTCTAATAGAAAAGCTCCTAAAGAATTTGTATCTGCAACTAAAAATTCGTCGTCATATACAAATGTTTCAACTATAAAATCCTTGGATAGTATATCCTTTACTATGTCCCCAGCTACATCATATGTATTCTTATCTGCCACTATAAGTATCTTTTTACCCTTATATTTACAAAGTAGTTCCGGTAAATCCCCTAATATATCCGGGTCTATAATTATGTCGCCAATCTTCACTTCATGTTGCCTGCCACAATCACAATAAAAATTTATATCTAGAAGTTCTTCTACTGAAAGCTGTTTGAGATCTATCATAAATCTTTACCTTCCTCTCTGAAAACTATTTTATATTTAATATCATTCCTATCCATTGCATACTAGCCATCATTTATTCCTTATACATCGAAAATATAATTCTCACTACGTCAAATCAAGAAAATGCATTTATCTAACGTAGTGAGAAAATAGGTTACATTAAGATTTTTATTTTATTCTTAGTAGAGCTCTACTGGGCGTCCCAGCTCATAGGATTGCGCTGCACAATCTAACATATTTATAATCTCTAGGGCATCGTCAAGTGCTAAAGAAGCCTCGCCAGTTGTAAAGAATTTATATATCTCCTTAAGCTGATCTCTATATATAGTACTACTATCTACTATAAATGAGGCATTACCCTCTTTAGATCTTAAGGAACCGCCATACGCGTAGTCGCCCACTGTAAGCTCTGCAATAGCTCTTCTATTATCTGGATACTCAATAAGTACTACAGCACCAGCATCGTCCTTCCTTGTATCTACACTTATAGCCCCTCTTCCCATTGCTCTTTGGATCATCTCAAAACAATGAACACCATACCATATGATACCACTTCCTACCGGCGGGATGCCCAAAGGTCCATAGCAATACGCCTGGTTTGGCTTAGATACAACATCGCAGGCATCAGTTAGATTAGGAGAAAACCTTAGGCTAGAGCTTGATATTACCCTTACATCATTTTCCTTGGCTAGATCAAATATCTTTTTTCCATTTTCATAATTATCAGCTAGAGGTTTATCTAGGAAAATAGGTTTGCCTAAATCCACACATTTTTTAAAGTACTCAAGGTGATAGGCGGGATCGTTTATTTCAAGCATGATAGCATCACAATCAGAGACAGCTTCGTCAAAATCCTCTGTCACCTTTATGCCCCAGGATTCAAGTTGGACCTGCCTTTCGTTTAACACTTCTTCATCTGTAAAGGGGGTCATAAATCTTAGACATGAAACCGCTCTCATACCCTCTACTTTTTGTTCATCTGCAACATCCGGCGATTGCATTCTGCGAGGAAATTCCACTGAATGACTTGTGTCTAGGCCTATAATGGCTACCTTAATCTCATCTTTCACTACTATCAACTCCTCAGCTTATTTTACCTA
Organism: Clostridiales bacterium; assembly: GCA_012799205.1. Taxonomy (GTDB): domain Bacteria; phylum Bacillota; class Clostridia; order Caldicoprobacterales; family Xylanivirgaceae; genus JAAZLT01. The sequence continues at coordinate 150 of JAAZLT010000070.1, read as the reverse complement.
ATTATAGCATAAAAAAGTTGTCCTTGCATTTACTTATAAAACCCACTATACTTATATGTAAGCGCTTACATATCTAAAGGAGGTTTTCTCAGTGGATATTAAAAGAATATACAGTGAATTGCTAGATGTGCAGTTGAGTGTTGATGCTTT
>JAAZLT010000069.1 GCA_012799205.1 Clostridiales bacterium | reverse complement strand
GTACTATCCAATGTACTATTCAAATTATCAGGGTAACAATTGTATTCAGCAATTAACCCCTTACATACATTATTAATCTGTTTTTTAAAATATTCCGAAACAATAGGCCTAATAGTTTCCAGATCTTCTTCTATCCTATACTGTATAAAAGTGTCTTCCGATAGGTTATGGGCCTCCCTAAGTAAGTCCTCCACCCAATCCTTTTCATCATATTTTTCCCAAAGAAATAGTGATACTGTTCTTAGGCATTTAGCGACAAGCTCCCTTGCCTTATTTTCCCTGTATTCAATATCCTTAAATGTTACAAGCAGCTGGAGCCTTGGTTTTATTTCTATTTCATAGCGTCCGTATATTCCAATTGCAAATTCCTTGATGCTTTCATTAGATATATATCCTTTTCTAGCAAGTATGTTTACTTTACTCTCTATTTCTGCAGTAATTCTTTCGATGCTCCTATACACCAATCCTGATGCTTGATAACTTATTACATTTATATTCTCCTGTTCCCATGGTGTCGAACGTAGCATATTTAGTCCAAGCTCTAGGGGTCTTAAAACATCATTATCAAGCAAATCATACATCAATGTAAACACTGGTTGCTCCACAAGTTGCCGGGACTTCCCCCTCAAACGGGAAAAATCATTCTCTGAAGCAGGAACCCTAAATCGGGATCTTAATTCAATGCTGATAAAATATTGCCAGAAATCATCTGAGGATATTATTATGTTCCAATATGCGAATGCTTTCCTTAGATAATCATCTAATGTTTTATACATACTTTCTTCCATTAGTTTATCTGATTTTTTATGCACAGTTCCCAAAAGACTATGTAGTATCGAAACAGAACTTGCATGGTAAAATACAGCTAATATATGATATGAAATTATGCTATTAGATGGTTTATCAATATCTTGTTCTATAGATCCTATATCAATTTTATTGAAATTGCCGTCCTGAAATACAAGAGAATGGTTAAACCAAAAAAGTCTTGTCTGAATGCGAGCCATAGGGTTATTAATTTCTGTAAGTGCATTTCTTAATGCATATTCGTTTCTATTGGCTTTTAATGCACTTTCCAAAGGGTCTTTTATATTATAACTTGCTTGCGCTCTCAAACGAATTTGCATATTCTTGTGTGCTGTATATATGGTATTTTGATCGCTGTCTAAGGGAATGCCTAAAAGTCTATAAATGTTTTCGCTATATGGGTTTCTCATACCAATCCCCCCATGCGTAACTGTCATACATTTAGTATAACATAATATGTATCCTTTTTGTATAGCCTATCAATATTTATGTTTCAGAGTCTAATAAAGTCTAGATTTAAAAAGAAAACTGACAAATCTTTGCAAAGAGTTACTATTTCCGATATCCGAGATACTGGCAACTGAGCAGGGCTATATGCCCATTGCAGTAAAACTTTTATAGGGTATTTACCATAATAATATATATGATTATAGCCATGTCTTCTCCGTAAATAATGTCTATTACCAATTAGGTGGGTAGGTTCAAGCATATTTAGGACAAAGATAGGGATTTACAATTTCCTATCTTTATCCTCATGCCCGTCCATATAGGATTTATCCTACTTTAAACATTAAAGCGGAAATTTATAATATCTCCATCTTCTATTATTGCATCTTTCCCCTCTAGTTTGACAAGCCCATGCTCCTTTAGTTCTTGCATAGATCCATATTTTTTAAAATCTTCAAATTTGGCAACTTCAGCTCTTATAAAGCCTCTTTCGATATCTGAATGAATCTTGCCTCCGGCTTCCTTGGCTGTAGTATTTCTCCTTATTGGCCAAGCCTTAACTATTCTTGGTCCTGCCGTTATAAAAGATACTAAGCCAAGTAAATCATAGGCCGCCTCTGCCAATCTATTTATGCCTGGCTTCTCAATGCCCAAATCTTCCATAAAAATATTATAATCTTCTTCTTCAAGCTCACTTATTTCTAGCTCTATCTTTGCACTGACATTAACTAAAGGAATGCCTTTGTCTTTTGCATAGGCTAAAACTTTTTCTTTATCCTTGTAGTTATCTTCTAGAAACTGATCCTCATCCATATTTATAAGAAGTATGAGAGGGCGCTCTGTTAGAAAATTATAAGTTCTTAAGATCTTTCTTTCTTCATCATTTAAATCCATACTATAGAGAAGATCCCCATTTTCTAGGCACTCTTTACATCTTTTAATGAGCTCTAATTCCTCCAAATGCTCCTTTGCCACTTTCTTGGTCGCCTCTATACGCTCTATACGATTTTCTATAACTGCAAGATCCGCAAACAAAAGTTCTAAGTTTACTATTTCTATATCCCTTAAAGGATCTATATCCCCCTCTATATGATATACACTATCATCCTCAAACGCTCTCACTACATGAACAAGTGCATCTACCTGGCGAACAGCCTCTAAAAAATGCGCTGATGAACTCTTCCCATTTGAGTCTGCAGGTTGTAGCCCTTGGACATCTATGACCTCTATAGTTGCATTTATAATCTGCTCAGGCTTATATACACTTGCTACATAATCTATTTTATCATCTGGAACTTCAGCCGTGCCTATGTTTGCATCGGTCCTACCTTTTCCATTGGGTGATACTGATTCTGTCAATAGTTGAAAAAATGTGGTCTTACCCGTCGAGGGCAAACCTACTAATCCAATTTTCATCAAAACCCTCCGTTGTTTAAATATTGCTATAATTTCTATATCAATTATTTATAATAGTCTCTTCCTATCTGGCTATATCTATTTACTCTATCATTGATATCTGGATATTCTCTAATCGTTTGAGATGAGAAAAGTCCTTTGTTTATATCCTCTGTTGCCATAATTTCATGAGCTATAAGGGCCCATGTAGATTCTATTAAATTATGGAACTCTGGCTCTCTAAGGGCCTCACATATAAAGGATTGCCTAGGCGAGTTTATATCTTCACCGCTTATCTCTAGGAGCTTATGCTCTCTACATAAGGATTTTACCCTAAGAAGCTGCTCTCTTGTGTTGCGAGATGGCATATAAGTCACTGCATTAAATCCTAGGTTTTTTATGGTTTCAAATAGCAGCTCTATATAATCATCTTCAAACTTTTGTGCCTTTTTATCGCCTGTAACAGATTCACCTACATCCCCCAGATAGGCATACGCAGATATTGCGCCTATATCTTTGGCAAACTTTATTACATCATTAACATCAGGACATTCATCTGTAGCATCTATATATATATGCTCTATTAGATCGCTTTTTAATAACCCTAAAAGATCATAGGTATAGTGGGGATTATCTATATCGGATAAATATTTTCCTATCCTAGATTCAATAGATAACTTAAGTTCATCTGTAAAGAAATTTAGTAGTTTCTCTCCTCTTCCGTACTTTTCTATGACCTTTTCTGCTAACGCAAATAATATATGTCTCTCTGTTATGCTGCCTCCCTCGGCTAGGTTTGACAGTGGTACTACATCCTGTTCAAAACTAATGGCTATGTTATAGGGGCTTAATAGCTTGTTTATACTATCTACCATTTTCATATTCCTAATGTTTCGCTCTTTAGTAATAGGCTTAAAGAACTCTCTAACTTCATCTATCTTTGTATGCGGTATGCCATGTATGGCCATATATACATTAGATCTTTGATCTGGATTATTAATCCTTCTGCCCTTAAGGGCCGTATTTGAAAAATCCACCCTACATTCCACACCGATTGTGGTAGCTATCCCAAGTATTCTACCTGCCTCTATAAATTCTTTAGCTCCTGCTATAGAATCGTGATCCATAATACCTGCAGTAGTTAGTCCTGCATTATATGCCATCCAAATGGCCTTGGTAGGTGAATAAGGCGAGAAAGAATATGTGGTATGAATATGATTATTGACATCCTGTCCCTTTATGGGTCTATCTATCTTCCCCTCTTCAATAGAGTTCCATAGCATCTTAAGGCTATCAAGCCTGACACTGACATCCGGATTATTCAGATTATCTATAAGTTTTGATGTATTCTTTTTCATATTATCTCCCTTTAAAACTTATTCTATTATATAGACTCTAGCTTTCTAGCGAGCTTATCGGGGAAATTGATAGTCATCCCGTCTACCCCGAGCTCTAGCGCTCTATTCATATGCTCTTCATCTTTAACGCCCCAAGCTCTAATATCTAAACCGTAACTTCTGGCCAAGTCCATATCTGCTTTTTCCAAATTTGCAATTGCTGGACATATTTGATTCCCCTTCATCTCTATAAGGATATCTATTATACCTTTGTCGATCTTTCTTACAAGGTATCCTATGTCAATATTTTCATCTATCTCCCGCACATTCCTAAGATACTCATAATTAAACGAAGTTATAGTGACTTTTTCTCTTACTCCATATTTTCTTACTAGCTCCAAAGCATTCTTTTCAATATCAGACGCTTTTAATTCAATAGCAAATATTATATCCTTACGCCCAAAAAAATGCAAAAACTCTTGAAAGGATATAATCCTTTCCCCAGCATACCTATCTGAAAACCATGCTCCCGCATCTAGCTCTAAAAGCTGTGAAAATGTAAAGTCTGATACCTTACCGCTTGCATTTGTAACCCTATCCACTGTCTCATCATGAATCAATACTACTACCCCATCTTTGGTCTTTCTTAGATCCGTCTCTATTCCATTTGCCCCAAGTTCTATGCCCTTGTAAAAAGCAGCTAGAGTATTTTCAGGAGCATAGGAGGAAGCACCTCTATGTGCTAAATTCATAAACATATCCCAGCCCCTCTCACTTTCTAACCGCGTCAGTTACTATGGGGTGAATATCCTCATTAGTTAGGCCTAAAAGCCTTTCTACAGATTCTTTAAGTCTAGTGTTTCTTGAGAATGCCTCTATGCTATGAGCATCTGTCCCCAAGTGGAATTTACAACCCATCTTTTTTGCAATATTATACATATTTATAAATACGTCATCGTGATAAAGATCTGTCTCTGCATCTCTGGTACTAGGTAAATTACAGGTATTTATCTCGATACTCATCCCCGCCTCTTGTGCCATACCAAAGCATTCCTGAAATTCTTCATCTGAAATACAACCCACTATTTCATCTACATTTTCATAGCTAAGAGGGTAGAAGGGATGCGCAAGTCCTGTTACAAAATCATATTGTGTAACATCTTTAAAATACTCCACCATTATATTGGCAACATCTTTAGGTTCATTTATCCAAGCAGGAACCGTAAATCCCTTCATATGAACATGGGATGTTGGCACCAGCACAAAATCTAGCTTTTCAGCTACCTCGCGAGTTATGCCAAGTTTACCATTACCGCAGTATTCCGTCTCACAACCAATTAGCACTTTTATTCCCAGTGTATCTTCCGGCATCTTGTCCTTTATTTGCATGATATGTTCAAAATTTTGTGGCCTATACCAATCTGAAGCTCCCTCTACATTGGAATCCCAAAAATGATCAGCGAATCCTAGAACCTCTATACCGAGTTCTTTTGCAAGTTGTATGTAATTTTCAGGTGTGGCCTCTGGATCGCTACTACAAGATGAAAGATGTGTATGAATATGTATATCGTGACTTATCATTGCATGACTCACTCCTTATGAAATCTCTATATTTATGAGTTTATAACTAG
>JAAZLT010000068.1 GCA_012799205.1 Clostridiales bacterium | reverse complement strand
TTTATGGAGGCCATAAGGCAAATTAAGGCAGAAGTGGGAATGGAAAACTGCATGTATATACATGTAACTTTGGTTCCCTATCTATCTAAAGCGGGAGAACTAAAGACAAAACCTACCCAACATAGTGTAAAGGAACTTAGAAGCATCGGTATCCAACCGGATATAATAGTATGTCGCTCAGAAAAGCCCTTATCACGAGACTTAAAACAGAAAATAGGTCTCTTTTGCAATTTAGAGGAAACTCATGTAGTACAAAACTTAGATTCGGAAACCCTTTATGAAATACCTTTAATGCTAGAAGAAGAGGGCCTTGATGATTTGGTGGTCAGGCGGTTAAATCTCTGTAATGGTATTGCTGCTGATATGCAAAAATGGAGACAGATGGTCTATCATATGAAAAACCTAAAACATAGCCTTACCATAGGGCTTGTGGGAAAATATGTGGAGCTTCGTGATGCATACCTAAGTGTAGTTGAGGCCCTATCACATTCTGGGCTTCCAAATGATGCAGAAGTCAAAGTAAAGTGGATACATTCAGAGCATGTAGATGTGGAGAATGTAGGTAAGTTTTTAGGAGATGTAGATGGAATATTAGTTCCAGGCGGATTTGGAGACAGGGGAATTGAAGGAAAGATTATTGCTACAAAGTATGCCCGTGAAAACTCTATTCCATACCTTGGACTTTGCCTTGGAATGCAAATAGCCATTATAGAATTTGCTCAAAATGTATTAGGTCTAAAGGGTGCAAACAGTACAGAGATAGATAAGGATACCCCCTATCCTGTGGTGGACTTAATGCCATCTCAAGAAAATGTTGACAGATTAGGTGGTACTATGCGCCTTGGTACTTTCTCTGTTAAGCTAAAGGATGATTCTCTTTCTAAAGATGCCTATGGCTCCGATATCATATATGAGCGGTACAGACATAGATATACCTTTAATAACAGGTTTGCAGATCTTTTAACTTCAAATGGTATGAGAATCACGGGGCAATCGTTGGATGGAAATTTGGCGGAGATAATAGAACTTGAAAACCACCCCTGGTTTGTAGGTGTACAGTTTCACCCAGAATTTAAATCAAGGCCGAATAATCCCCACCCATTATTTACAGATTTTATAAGAGCTGCTCTTATATATAAAAATAAGTAAAGAAAGATAAATAGAGGCCATGGATATAATCCTGTGCCTCTATTTTTTATTACAATACATACCCTATCCAAGGATATAGGACATGTATTGCCACTATCTATGCCTGTCTATTTTTAAATTACTAATGTTCCCATGTCACTATCTATTATCTTAAGAATTTCAACTTCTTCTCCAGTGTTCGCATCTATATATACTATAAATCTATCATCTTTAAATTTACCGTTAAATTCATAGCACAGCTTTTCTTCTCTACTAGGAGTAGGTATGATCGCAAGTCTTTTTGACTCTATCTTAAGCATTGGATTTATCAGCTCTTCTGCCTCTTTAAGGGTTAGTTCCGGCTCATCTATATCTCGCTCTTTATGCGAGATCAAATAGTTTTTGGCTTCAAAGCCCACTACCTGTCCATCCTCTAAGGAGATTTTAACCTTAACGAGATCTGGATACACTATAATATCCCCCTGTTTGTGTGCAAAATTGATTGTAGTAATCCCTTGCCCATACTGTTGATATGCTGGTGCCATGTTTTTATAGCCTTTATTTTCTAAGAACTTAAGGGCACTATCTCTCGCCTCATCCATAGAAAGATTGACCTTTTGGACTCCCGGATCCCCCACCATATTGACTACCTGACCGCCCCTTTTACTTATAGTAAAATAAAATGGGCCTCTTTCATCTTTTAACTCTACAGATACACCCCAGCACTTTATATCTCCGTTGCTTTCACTCCATTCTTCGGCCTCGGCTATTATATCATCACCTAAAAACTTTTTAACTGCTTCAATTGCTTCTTCTTGATCTATTCTTTTACCCTCTAACTCTATATTATCATATTCTCTCAGACTTTCAGAGAATGGCCCGTCATATATAAGTGATGGATATTTTATGTCGCTTCTCTCTATATTGGCAAACTCTGTCGTGATGATATTCTCTGGGCCATCCTCAAAATTCTCACCTTGACGTCTAATCTCTCCCCATTTGACTCCACCGCTATTTATCTCATCTTGCAGCTGTCTGAGCTTATCCCCAAGTATAACATAGCTGTTATGAAGTTCCATTAGGTTCTTGTTTTCCTCTGTAGATAGGGTCTTACCCTGCCCTATCTTTGCGATCAAGTAGCTGCTATAATCGGACATCTGATTCAATAATTTAGAAGTCTCCACAAGGGATAGATGATATATTGGAAGACTTGCAAGATCTGCCTGAGCACCATCGGCATTTCGCCATACCTCTGATATGAGTACTATATGTTGCCCCCTATCGCCACTGACCATTAACTTTGATAGAGAGGCCTCTATATTATTTACCCGGCTTACCATATCAAAAAAGGATTTTTGGTGCATGTTATCCATTGATATGCCATGTTCTCTATTGGAAAGATAATTATATCCCCCCCATAAAGCTGTAATTACAAGGACAGCTACTAGAACCATAATTATTTTATTTTGTTTCACTTTACTCCTCCTCTACACTTATCTTAAGAATCTATGCCGGCCTATGATTGTCACTACTGGTCTTGTCCATATCCATTTACTGGTACTCTTTGCAGGGTTGAAATAGTATATAGCTCCACCAGTGGGATCCCATCCATTCATAGCATCTGTGGCTGCCCTTACAGCCTCATTATTTGGTGCAAGGTTTATCTGCCCATCATCTACAGCTGTGAAGGCTCTCGGTTGATATATTACACCTGCTATTGTATTTGGGAATGAGGAATGTTTTACTCTATTTAATATCACAGCCCCAACGGCTACTTTGCCTACATAGGGCTCTCCTCTAGCTTCTGCATGTATCGCCCTAGCAAGTGTGTAGATATCTCCTCTACCAATGCTTCCACCCCTGGAGGATTGATATGTAGCCTGGCTTGCCGTGCCTCCCAGTCGTACACCCATTGCTGCAGCAGTAGCACTACCCACTATGCCATCTGCCTTAAGGCCGTGCTTACTTTGAAACTTCTTTACAGCTGTAAAGGTGCCCCCTCCATATGAACCATCTATAGGCCCATCATAGTAGCCCCATTGCTTTAATTTTCTTTGCACCTCATATACCTTATCCCCCTTTGTCCCCCAATAAAGAGAGGCAGCTTCCCTATCTTTATTCTCATTGTATATATAATTTCCAATAAGAAAGCTACATACGAATACTGTAAGTAGTATAGTTACGGCTGACCATCTATGTTTTGCTCCCATACGGCATCTCCCTTTCTATGTATTGGGCTCTATCTATTCTGTAATATTGGAATCGAGGAAAGTATCTTTTTCACCTTAGGTAGCGAATTTTCCAACCATTCCTTCGATTTAAATCTGAATTCTATAGTATGTTCCTTGGTATCATCATTTTCCTCATAATCCACATCTTTATGACTTGCATCTACGAAGCAAAGTGGTGGAAACATCACGCACCACCAGTTGGCGCCCTTTGCCTCACCTATTTCTATTTTGAGAGCATTATATACTCCCGCAGGTAATACCAGGTCTTTATAGGTCCTTATAGGAAATTCGAACCGGCCTAAGTTTGCTCTTATATCATAATCCTTCCCATATCTTTTAATCTCATCTTTGGCCACCTCTTTAAATCTATCCAAATCACCATCTATTCTAATCCTTGCTTCCTCTGCCGTATTTACATCCTCAAATTCTTCTATAAATTCACATAATATTCTGTCTCTCACCTTTAGCTTTAGATCCTGATCTTCCTTGGAGTCACTATTTGCCACTACATGTAGCCTAACGTATCTATTCTCTAGAGGATTTTGTGCTCTAGAGTTGTGAAATGTTAGCACAATAAAGCCTAGAGATAAAAATCCTGCTATCCATTTAAATATACGCATCTGTCAATACCCCCGGTAATTATTTGTACATTGATAAGTATTGACAGTTTTTCTCTGTTTATACATAAAAAAATTCCTACTGTCAAAGCAGTAAGAATCTTTTATTATATCCATATGTATATTTAAAAAAATCTAGTTATGAGTTGTATATCGGAGATATTATCCACATCGTTTACTATCTCACCATAATATGATATATGGGCCCTACCCCTAATCCCTAAAAGATCATATAGTCTTCTTTCTATCATTGATATTCTCATCTGTCCGAGTAATAATAAAATGAGGAATTTATAGCCTAGGAGTCGTCCGATTTTCAGCGGTCTTTTACGGTTGGCAATTACCTGACTTATAAATATTTCGCATCTTTCAATTACACTTGGTGCTATATATAGGATATTGCCACCAGTGAACTCTCCCTCTTTTAGCTTTACATATGTACGTCGAACTCCTGGAAAGCTCTTTTCATTGACACGTCTCTCCACTATAGGATAATGTATATCCAGCGGTTTCTCCATACAACTTTCTATAAAGTCATCTATAATGTGGGCTTTTATCATAGGTATATCCGATGTTATGATTAAAACATGTCCAAGCCCATTTAATGGCTTTATGCCTCTTTTTACACTTTCGATTAAGGTATCCCCACCTTGGATATAGCGAGTAACCCGTCTACCTAAAAGAGGTTTCAGCTTATCTACCTCTCCTACCGCTATAATATTTCCTATATATTTGGCATCACAGAGTGCATCTATTACATACTCTACCATGGGTTTGCCATTAATTAATAAAAAAGCCTTTGAATTTCCCCCTGCCAATACTATGGCATTTAGCTTGTCCATATCCTCTCCCCCTAGATTATTGGACCATTATTTAATGTGTGTGTTAAAAACACCTGACTATAGGCATCCGTTAATTTATCATATGCATACTCTGCCAAGGCCCTACTCTCAAATGCGCCAAATATTGAGGCCCCACTACCACTCATTTGAGCATAACTAGCTCCGGCACATAAGACCTCCTCTATTATAGCATTAATCTGTGGGTATATACTAGAAGTCACCCCCTCTAATACATTCCCCCCATACTTACTGGCTTTAGCCATATCACCCCTATAGAGCGCCTTTAAAAACTTTTCGTTATTGGGTCGGTTTATCATATTCTCTATATCCAACAGGCCATATATATTGCCAGTCGATATATCAATATTAGGCTTTATTATGATAAGCCAACTTTTATTTATCGTGGGAAGATTTATAAGCCTTTCCCCTATGCCTTGGGCTTGGGCAATACCACCTTGCAAGCAAAACGGAATATCTGCCCCTATACTCTTACCGAGTAGTTGTATTCCCCCTAGGTCTATATCTATATCAAATAGATGCTTTATACCCAACATTATAGCGGCGCCATCGCTGCTACCACCTCCTAGGCCGGCAGCTACAGGAATATGCTTATGTATATATATATATAGCCCAGAATCTATATTGAAGTTATTGACCATAATTTCGGCCGCTCTATAACCTATATTCCCTTTATCATCTGGAACATTCTCGTTATCTGTCTTAACATTTATAGAAGCTCTCCTAGTCCTTTTTATCTCTATGACATCATATATTGCAATGGACTGCATTATCGTATCTATATAATGATAACCATCATCTCTTTTGCCCAATATATCCAATGTCCAATTTATTTTAGCCGGCGCTTTTAGAACTATCTTATCCATATTTTCTCTCCATCCGTGAATATAAAATGGCTCCTGCCCATGGCAAAATGCCAAAGGAGAAGCCACTTGGTCTATGGTCTTTTTACACAGTTTCTTTTTCGTAATCATACCTTTTATACACTATAATTCGACTTCCAGCTTCAATATCCCCATCTTCTGATAGGGTATTGGACCTAGCTATATGTTCCATAGTCGTATTATATCTCTTTGCAATGGACCAGAGATTGTCTTCTGGTTTTGCAAAATATACATATATACCAGACCTTTGACCTGAGGGCAATTCTTTCTCCTCAAGTCCTATTATAACATCTATATCCATCTTCTCAACCACTTTTGTTTCTACATTTAGCACTATTTTTAGATCTATCTCATTAGGATTTTTAATATTAGAGCTTGTGCTCTCTATTTTTACATCACTTTCGCAATCCATATGGATATTTATATTATCTAGGGGAATTTTCTCACTAAATGGCATATACTCTCTGAAGTTTACTATCCTTACCTCTGCTTCCTTAGATCTATATAATATATTGACAGATATAACTCCCTCTATCTCAACTCTATCCTCATAGATCCTCTCATCTGTGATATTAGGCCTAGCTACTAAATATAATATATTATCACATCTTGGCATATTTTCTGGAAGCTCTATACGGCTATCCAGCTCAATTTGAAATTGTTTTTCCCCTCTAGGTTCCTCCACGGTTATAGATTTAGACTCTATATCCAAATCCCTATCTGGTAAATATGCATCTAGGAGCAGTTCTTTATATTGTCTTTCTACTATTACTACCTCGATGGTCATCAGGGTCTCTATATCTACAAGCCTTAAATCACCGTTTAGATCTTGTTTCGGAGCTAAATATAGATCCTCTACAAAAACCTCACACCTACAGTCCATGTTCTGATAGGCTCCTACCACATCCACCACATGGGCAAAATCTATGGTTTCAGTATAATAGTGTATAGGATAGTCAGGGTCTTCACACCTGTATAGAAAACCTATATCCATAGTCCCATTCACTACGACTCTGTTATCCGATGTATTGCTTTCAATATTGCTTATCTCTATATCTTGCCTTAGAATTTCTACAATAGTTGGCATATTATCGCTTAACTCTATACCTTCTCTTATGACTGTTTGGGCCTCACCTCTATCGCTTTCATGAGAAAGAGCTACTGTCTCTTTGAGAATTTGAATATTACCCTCCTCTGCAAAGCTATCTACAATATCAATCTCTGCTACGTCAAATACCTTGACCTGCACATTTATCACCGGCCTTAAGTTTAGCTTACGTGTGTTTATTATATCAAAATCCACATGTTCTAATCCCATAGCTAATCTGGCAACCATTTTAGGTTGCATGCCCGGCATTTCAATATATTCTGTAAAACTTTTATCCGTCTCCATGCTAGCAATTTGGCTCTTATCGTCCTCTGTTATATAGAGTATGCTGTATCTTATAGTACCTTCAACCATTACCCTGTCTTGTATAACTTCTTGGCTCTTCACAGATATAATAGCATCAATGTCTAATACTCGGCCAATATCTCTCTTTTCTTCCGGTACAATTATATCTGACTCTAGAAATATCTGTGTTCTTTCATCCCCTGCTATCTGATCTATCTGCAATGGGCTATATATAATCTCGATGGCCAATGTTACCCCTCCTATCTTAATACAAATAACCGTATTATTATATAGTATCTATGGCCGTCGGAAAATATGTTAGATTTTTTCATTATTTTTGCATAAGATTAGCTCTATGCTGGATATGAGTATATCGGAGTAGGTATATGAAAGGGTCTGCACATTATTTAAATCGTCTTCTACTATCACAGTAAATACACTAGGATATATTTCATCTATCACTCCTTTATGTGTGATATTTCGCCTTCTGCCCCTATTTACCTTCAGTGTGACCTTTTCCCCAATGTTAGATTGTACGTCTCTTTTAATGCTTTTAAGACTTCTCGCTTCTGACATGTCAACACCTCCTAATTATCTTCATATCTATTATACCCTAAAAAGTGGCATAAATTAACCAAGTCCTAGCAATAAACACTATTTAACGAAATAAAGATGCAAATTTGCATCTTTATTTTTAATCTTCCTCATATTCGTCGGTGAAATCTTCATCTATAATACCTAAATCATCCAACTCATCATCTTCATCCTCTGTATCTATATCATCATCTGAAGAATATAGATCCCAGTCTTCATCTTTGTCATCTTCATCTCCATCGATATCATTGTCTGCATTTTCAATTCTACACCTATAGCACATCTCTTCACCAGATTTTATTATGCTTTCACCACATTCTGGACAGATGTCGTATTCTTCTTCATCACTATCATTACCCCTTAGGGCCTTATTTACATCTCCTAGGCATATCTTGCATAATACATCAGTATCTTTAATATAATTCAAATTACATCGTGGACATTTCTTATATGCCATGAAAACCCTCCCTCCATTACCTATAAAGTTATATTAACTTATTTCTCATATTATTAATGATCTATTCACATCAATTATATGCAAAAATAATTAAAAGGCAATAGATTTATAGAGCTTTATTTCAAAAAACGACTTATCCACAGTCTTCACATTGCCCACATGCAAGTTCTACAATATTTTTATGTGAATGCGGTACCTTTCACCATGACTTATCCACAATGTCCACAGCGTTATCCCCAAATCCACATATATTAGCATTTACTAATGTGGATATCCTATAGTATTTGTCCACATTTTCAAAATTAACTCACAACACTATTTTAGGCAATATCTTCCATGATAAGTTTATCTGCAATTAAAGCGATAAACTCTCCATTTGTCGGTTTATCATTACTGGTATATACGGTATAGCCAAATATCTTGTTTATACTCTCCATTCTTCCCCTACTCCAAGAGACATCTATGGCATGTCTTATGGCTCTTTCTACTTTGCTTGGTGTTGTTTTAAATATGTTAGCAATCTGTGGATAAAGTCTTTTAGTTATACTATTTATTATATCATTATCCTGCACGACCATCTTTATTGCCTCTCTTAAAAAATGATACCCTTTTATATGAGCAGGAATACCTATGGTAAGAAATATATTCGTTATTCTTTCCTCAAGATTCTCCTTTTTATTCTCTTGCACTCTCGTCTCAATCTTAGTATTTTCCTGCCCTGCTACCTCCCTTATCCTATTTAGCATCATTTCTAAATCAAAGGGTTTTACCATATAATACTTTGCTCCCAACTCTATGGCCCTCTTTATAATATCCTCCTGTCCTACAGCCGAAAGGCATATACACGAGGGGCTGTATTCTAACTTGGTACTATTTATAGTTTCCAAAACACCTAGCCCATCTACCTTTGGCATGACTATATCGAGTATCACAACATCTGGTAAGAGATCTAATATGAGTCTGCTGCCATCTGCTCCATTATAGGCAATACCTGCTACCTCCATATCGCTTTGAGTCATAATGCATTGTGAATATATATCCACAATATCCTTGTTATCATCCACAATTACCACTCTGATCTTATTACCCATTCTTCTCCCCCTTATGCTCCTGTGTCGATTCTAAGCATTATTTGTTGATAAATGTAGTTTTTAGTAAAATATTACATTTATTGTATATATATTATCACAGTTTGCATAAACTTTAAAGCCCTTTCTTAAATTTCTTTGTAAAAAAATAGACCCACTAATGGATCTATTTTTCGGAAAATACAGGCATACTCAAATACCTCTGTCCGGTATCAGGTAAGAGCACAAGTATGTTTTTATCCCTATTTTCTTTCCTATTTGCAATTAGAGTACTTGCATATACGGCTGCACCCGAGGATATCCCTACTAATAGTCCCTCTTTTGTCGCAAGGTTTCTTGTCATATCTATGGCATCACTATCTTTTACTGAAATAAGTTCGTCTATAATATTCTTATTTAATACTTTAGGAATAAATCCAGCACCTATGCCCTGAATACCGTGCTTACCTGGCTCCCCCCCTGCTACTACAGCTGAGGCTTCGGGTTCTACCCCTACTATCTTTATAGAGCTTCTATATTTTTTCAGTTGCTCTCCAACCCCTGTAATTGTTCCTCCTGTTCCTATGCCCGCTACAAATATATCTATATCCCCAGCCATATCTCTCCAAATCTCCCTTGCGGTGGTTTCTCTATGGATATCTGGATTGGCTTCATTTTCAAATTGTTGCGGTATGAATGATCCTGGAAACTCTACCGCCAACGCCTTAGCTTTTTCTATAGCTCCATTCATACCAAGCTCCCCAGGTGTTAAAACAAGTTCAGCTCCATAAGCCTTAAGCAGATTCCGTCTTTCCATGCTCATGGTATCTGGCATTGTAAGTATTAATCTATAGCCTAGAACGGCGCATACCATAGCGAGGCCTATTCCTGTATTGCCACTGGTCGGCTCGATTATTATAGACTCTTCCGCAAGTTTGCCTTGCCTTTGTGCCTCTAATATCATATTAAGCGCAATCCTATCCTTCACGCTTCCACCTGGATTAAAATGCTCTATCTTAGCATATATGTTTCCACATTCTTTCCCAGATATTTTATTGAGCCGTACTATTGGTGTATTGCCAACTAGTTTAAGCATATCATCAAATACGTTTTTCATAATATCTTATCGTCCTCTCTTTGTATATTTAAACTTTTAATATGGGTATACCACCTCTCCGTTCTCTGCATCTATATAGAGTAACCAATAGCCAAATCCTTGCACGTCTTTGCCTGGTTTCCAGCAATAAAAACCGTCCATCCCCCGTGGAATTATAGATCCATAAGGCCCTGGTATACCATATACTATATATTTTACATTATCATCCTCGGATATAAGCCCCACTATATAATGATCATTATAGACATATGGGTAATGTGGTCCAAACTGCGGCACCCTTATCCATGTAGAGCTATCTATGTACTCATCAAATGGTTCCACATGTTCATGCTCCTTCAAAAGATCTGTAAAATATTCCTTTACCTCGTTCCAATATATATCCTTATGTTTCTTAGATTTTATATTTTCCTTTTTTTCTATCGTTGTAGATACCTCTTCTATCTTAGGTACCAGCTTTTCTTCAAAGCTCTCTTCTATATAGGGTATTGTATCTGTCTTAGGCGCCTTTACTGTATCAATATCTTTATCCGATTTATCCTCTGTCATTACCTGAAGGACTGTATCCTCTTTAGGTTTTACCTTGATTTTGGACTTTTGTTTCGTCTGAGTGGCGAGTTCCCTTTCAGCCTTCTTTGCTTTTTGATGTTCTTTTACCTTTTCGATTTCTTCTGCCACACTAGGGTCCTTCTTTGATTCTGATTCAACCCCTTTGGCCAAACCTATTTCTTTTTCTGCTTCAACATCTTTTTTTATTCGAGATTTCTCTTTTATCTTCTTTGATTCAGGATCTCTCTTTCTGTTCACAACTTCTGGTTCTGTCTGGCTCTTAGACGGCTCGCTTAATATATCTTCTACTTTAGCTGGCCTATCTATCTTATTCGAGCTTTTTACATCCACTCCAGCTAAAATCTGTGATGCCACCTTACCTGTCCAATCAATCTTAATATCTCTACTTGAATATCCAACTAGAGGAAACTTTACAGACAATTCCCCACCTTCACCTTGACTGAAAAGTGCTATTGCTATTGCATGATAATCCTCCAAAGTCCTTTTGCCAGCCCCAATATTTGAAGGATCTATGCCGATTATGGCCTCACCCCTTCCGCTTTTATCTATTTCGAAACCCCCAAGGCTTTGAGAGGGAACATCCCCCTTATTAGATACAAATACTATCTCATACATCTCTTTCTTTATATCAGCTACCTTAAGATCCTGTACATATACATATACTTTCCCCCTGCCATTTCTTACCTCAACTTTGCAATAACCCGCCGGCTCCTTACCCTCTCGAAAGCCATACCCTCTATCTTTAGATTGAAATATTATAAAGGAGCGGTGGTAATGGTTTTTACCAAGCATTTAGCCCATACCTCCTTTAAAAGCATATCATTATACTATATGTCATATGGGCTCAAATGTTGCCTTAATATCTGTGCTATACTTATGAATTCTTCTAGGTCTAAAGTTTCCCCTCTTCTAGTTGGATCTATTTTTGCCTCTTTTAAAACTTGTCTAATATAATTCTTATCCCCAATATCCTTCATTGAAGGATAACTAGATAGAGCATTCAGTAATGTCTTTCGTCTTTTAGAGAAAGCTGCTTTTATAATCTCAAAAAAAAGTTTTTCCTCAGATTCCTCTATGGTATGCCTTGTATTATGTACTAGTTTAATCACCTGTGAGCTAACTTTAGGCTGGGGCATAAATACACTAGGCGGTACCTTAGCTATAGGAAATACATCTGCATAGTAGTTAACAGCCACTGTTAATAGGCCATAGTCCTTTGTTCCCGCCGTTGCCATTATTCTGTCAGCTACTTCAGATTGCACCATAACTGTTATATCTTTGTAGGACAGATTACTTTCTAAAAATGCCATAAGTATTGGACTCGTTATATAGTAAGGCAAATTAGCAACTATTTTGAATGGCTCTCCCTTAAAATATTCAGCCACCACCTTTTCTAGGTCTATTTTTAATATATCTCCATGGA
>JAAZLT010000067.1 GCA_012799205.1 Clostridiales bacterium | reverse complement strand
TTGTGATCTAATAGGCTTTTATTTAACTTCGCAATATCCATATTGAGTTTTACTATAAACTCTTTGAAAAAAGGAGCATCGAATACAGGCTCCACACCCTCTATGTCTAGCAATTTTTCATAGGTATAACGGGATTTTTGTATGCATTGATTTGCAATATCATAAAGCCCCTCTTTACCCATGAGCGCCATATAGACTGCAGCTGTAAGAGCATTCAATGACTGATTAGAACATATATTAGATGTAGCCCTCTCTCTTCTAATATGCTGCTCGCGCGTTTGTAGTGTCAATACATAGCCGCGCTTGCCATCTGCATCTTTGGTCTCGCCTATAATTCTCCCTGGAATTTTTCTTAAAAGTCTTTTTGTAGTTGCAAAAAAACCCAGATATGGGCCGCCAAAGTTAAGAGGATTCCCAAGGGATTGTCCCTCACCTACAACTATATCGACCCCAACAGATCCAGGCTCTCTTAAAATTCCTAAAGAAATTGGATCCACACTTACTATAAAGAGGCTACCATTATTGTGTGCCAGCTCCCCTACTACCTTGAGATCTTCAATTATCCCAAAGAAGTTTGGATTTTGGACTATTATGGCTGCAATATCTTTGGATATATATTGCTTTAGCTCCTTTAGTGAGATTCTGCCATCTTCATACCCGATCTCTATTATGTCGATTTCGCTAAACTTGGCATAAGTATTTAAGACACGCCTGCTATGGGGATGTATAGCCTTAGAGACTAATAGAGTCTGTCTGGATGTATGGGCGCAGGCCATCTTGCAGGCTTCTGCTAAAGCGGTAGCCCCATCATATACAGAGGCATTAGATACATCCATACCTGTAAGTTCACAGATCATAGTTTGGTATTCAAACATGGCCTGTAAAGTTCCTTGACTCACTTCTGGTTGATAAGGTGTATAAGATGTGTAAAATTCTGCCCTGGATACTATATGTGATAGGGCGCTGGGAATATAATGATCGTACGCACCAGCCCCCAAGAAACAGCTATTGTTTTCAATTGTTTCATTTCTTCCAGCAATTGCCCCAATATATCTTTTAAGCTCTAACTCAGCCATAGCTTTAGGAAGTTTTAAATCTCTATCTAGCTTAATGCCGTCAGATATATCGGAGAAAAGTTCATTTATATCCGAGATGCCTATCTGTTTAAGCATCTCGGATATATCTCTATCAGAATTGGGAATGTATTGTGACATACTTACGCCTCCTCCTGGCAAAATTCTTCGTAGGCCTCCCAATCCATAAGGTCCTCAAGCCCATCTTCATTATCAATTTCTATAGCTACAAGCCAGCTATCATAGGGTTCATCATTAACTCTCTCTGGCTCATCCATTATGTCCTCATTTACCTCTACTATAGTGCCTGCTATAGGTGCATATACATCTGATGCAGCTTTTACAGATTCTATGGTCCCGAATGCATCACCAGCTGACAACTCTTCGCCTACCTCAGATAGTTCTAAAAACACTACATCACCTAAGTTATCCTGTGCTAAATCTGTTATCCCTATATATGCTCTATCACCCTCTATCCTTACCCATTCATGATCATTTGAATATTTTAATTCCTTTCTAATCTCCATTGTAGGAAACCTCCTTTTGATTATGTTTTTTTGTAAAAGGGCAATCCCACTATCCTTGCCCTTAACATCCTCTTTCTAGCCAAAATATATACATCCTGATCTACACATGCATATTTTGCATCTATAATTGCCATGCCTATGCTCTTATTTAAGCTGGGTGAGTGCCCACCACTGGTTATATAGCCTATCTCTTTGTCATCTTTGAAGACTTTATATCCTTGCCTTATAATTCCCCTATCTAGGATCTCACATCCTATTAGTTTTCTTTGGACTTTATTGTCTTGCCTTTCCATCAGACTATCTCGGCCTATAAAATCCCCTTTTGTAAGGCGCACAAACCTCTGCAGCCCCCCCTCGAGAGGTGTAATATCTTCGGATATTTCATTGCCGTATAATGGCAGTGCAGCCTCCAGGCGCAATGTATCTCTAGCCCCTAAACCAGCAGCCATAAGATTCATATCCTTGCCTGCATGTAATAGTTTTTCCCAAAGCAAAGGAGCACATTCTGGTGAGAGGTATATCTCAAATCCGTCTTCCCCAGTATAGCCCGTCCTAGACACCATAGCCTCTATACCATCTATATTTACTTTATCTACAAACCTAAAAAATCTTACCTTGCTTAAATCATAATCTGTGATTCTTGATAATATTCTCTCCGCCTTTGGTCCCTGTATGGCCAATAGCGCAAAATCTTTAGATACATCTTCAATCTTTACATTGCCGCTTATATTTTTGAGAAGCCAATTATAATCCTTCAGTGTATTGGCTGCATTTGTCACCATCAAAAATTTCGAGTCTGAATATTTATATATTAATACATCATCCACTATACCTCCGTGGGGATAGCAAATGGGGGAATACATTATTTGATAGGGCCCTAGCCTAGACACGTCATTGGTAATAATCCTTTGAAGAAATGATATAGAATCATCTCCCTCTATGGATATCTCACCCATATGCGAAACATCAAAAAGACCCGCATCTTTCCTAACAGCCGTATGCTCTTCAATTATACCCTTGTATTGAAGGGGCA
>JAAZLT010000066.1 GCA_012799205.1 Clostridiales bacterium | reverse complement strand
TTAGTTCAAAATAGGGCATACAACCATATTCTATCCACTTTAGCTTTTGCTTTATATCATCATAAAATAGATTTCCTGGCTCCGATGAATATGGAATTCTACCGTGAACCACCATTTGGAAAAATGGTACCGTCTCATCACATATATGATATTGTGAAGTTTCAACAGGGATATTATATAGCCTATCTGCATATTTAAATGTATATGCATTGCCACCCTCAACTGCCATGGCACCCTTTTCCTTTAAAGTTAGCTCCATCATGTCCTCCCAAACCCTTTGTGTGCCCATTCTACTATAAGGGTTTTTACTATTGTAATCGTGATAGATCCTCTCACCTATCTTTTCAAATACTATTCCAACTTTCAAACCCTTCACCTGCTTTAAAAATCTCTCTAGTCTCTTATACGAAGCAGAAGGATTTAGTAAAAACCAGTTTAGTTCATCGTCTGACACCGGTGGGCCACTTTCTTGCCTCACTACATCGCTACTTTTAGAAAATGTGCCACTTTCCCCAAGGGCATTTATGAAGTTTGTCTGCAGGGTGACTGGGATATCCTTTTTATTAGCATAGTCTAGATAGTTTTTTAACCCTCTTTTGCCACCTAAGCGCCAATCTACTGGCCAGTTTATAGGATACATTCCATAGCCACCCTTTGAGTATCCCTTTAGATTTATTTGAAGATTATCTATACCCATATTTAGGAGTTTATCTGTAATTTCCTCTGCTTGGTTAAATGTAGTCATTGAGATGAACCTATCGAATAATATTCGCTCTTCCTTGACCCCCATCAAAAAATCTATCCCTAAGGGTATACCATTAGTAGCTTTCTCGTTTCGCTCTCTTAGCATCCCTCTATGCGTTAAAAAATTCCTATATACATTTGCCATTTCACTGTAGTTCGCATCTTTTCCTACTAGAAACTCGTATCTAAGTTCATAATCCTGTTTGGTAATATTTTTATCTACCCTGGTACCTTGGGGCAATTTAGCAACATCGCTACCATGTACAGTTATATTAGAAAGCATTATATCAAAGCTATTCCTATACAAAAGTTCGAAGCTGACTCTGTTTAGATCTATCGCCACTCCCTCTGGAGTTATATTAATGCTTGCACCTCCACTCCCCTCATCTGTAATGGCCAGTAATGCGTTATCGTTGTTTTTAATTCCATATATAGGTAGCATGGCCTGATGCTTTTGGTACCTCTCCATATAATCATATTCTTCACTGCTCACCTCTCGAGGTCCATATACATGAAATTCAAATTCTTTCATTATCTTCATAGGCCTATCTTTTGCTGATCCATGATACATAAGTGCGCCAGGCCCATCAGGGTATAGAATATACCCCTCTGTCTCACTATCTGCAGCTCCTAAAAAGGGTAATGCCTTAATGCTGACAACTCCAAGCCTTCCGCCCTCCTTTATATCCTCATTGGGTATTCTAACTATAAGTGCATCATCTTCAACTGTTATCTCTATCTTAAGGGCTATATCCGGTTTTTTAAATTCATATTCAAGTGCTATACCACCGTCTATTAACCTATAATCTACAGTGCATTCATCACTTGCCGTATACCCTGTCTGTATAGGAGGGTTATTTGTCCCCGTAGCAGCATAGTTTATAACAAACATTGATGACATTAGTGTTCTTAAAACCTCACTACAGCTTTTCATGTCATATATATCCTCATCTACAATCGATCTCCAGATATATCCATTTCGCTTATCCTCTATGGCAATAGCAGCTTTATCTCTGTTAAATAAAAGTGATATATTCTCTCCGCTTTCGATCTCTTCATACCCTTCTAAACCCGCCCTAGATGCGTAGGATATATTCACATGGGAAATACAAAGTAGCAGAGCAATTATTAAACAAAATAGTCTTTTCATATAAATTCACCCTCTCTATATAAACAGCATTCTAATCTCATACACTATGCCGATTATAAACTCGTAGAACTGAACTAAAAGCACAAGGGCTAAAAGTATTACTGCCCATATAAGGCCCATTGTAACTCCACTCAATGCGGTTACGCCAATGCTCTTTGCCATCATATAGTCATTTAAAGTCTTTACACTTATAAATATTAGCATAAAGGTCCAAATCCTAGACAGGTTTATTATAACTGCATATAAAACCGTTTCATCCCGCCCAAGTATCCTAGAGAGAAATGGTAGCGGAATATGTACTAAGAGATAAGGGAGCATACAAAATGATGATGCCACCAATATCTCATTATATCGTGCCTCGCCATCTAGAACTGCTGTAATTCCAAATAGTGCAATTGTCCATGTCAATACGGGAAGCAGCCCCCTCACAGTCTCTAAAAGTACATTGGCATCTGTAGGGTCTATATCTGCCAATGGATAGTGGACAGTATGTATATATAGCATCCTTACCACCAAGAGCAAACCCAATATGACTATGGTGGGTATATAGTTGAGCCTATCTCTATCTCTTTTTATATATTCAAATGTCTCCATAGGATGCAATATAGTAGCAAGTGAAAATTGCATCATATTGAGTGTACCCATCCTATCGGGCTCTGACATCCTGAATTTATGAAGAGCCCTACCAGATACGAATTTTATCCCCTTTAGTATAAATAGTATTACCAGGATTATGACTACTATGGATAGTATTACCAGCGCAAAATGTTCCCTAAATATCTCATGCCTATATTTGGTAAATGCCTGGGAATACCCATCCCTATCATCTGCCATGGTGTATTCATCCATAGCCTCTTTATACCTTTTTTGTTTGTAAAGGGCTCTTGCCATACCTACATGAGCTAGAGGATAGTTATCATCGATATTTAAAACTTCGTCCCAAATCTTATATGCCTCATCATAATTCCCATCTGCATATGAATTTACCGCTTGGTGTACAAGGCTTATAAATTTTGTAGGTTCAAAGACTTGCACACTATTTAAAACCCTATCTAAGATGTATATATTACCTTCTTCATCTACATCTAGGGAGGTGGGAAAATCAAACATGCCCTTTTGATCACTCTTGCCACCAAATACTGTTAGAAGATTACCCTCTTGATCATATTGATATACCTTACCACTGCTTTGCTCTAAAGTTGTGATAATGCCATTTTTATCTACTGCAATATCCACAAAATTTGGTCTTATCATCTCACCTTCATCGTTAAATCTCTCTCCAAACATAAAGGGTTTACCGGTTAGAGTAGTCTTTGTAAGAAAATCTAAGATTTTCTTCGTATCTCCCCTAGAATATTTTCTATAGATATTCTTACCTATGGAGTTTAACTTCTTTATCTCACCCTCTGCATGATCTAATGTAGTTGCGTATATCATGCCATCATCGTCTAAAGTAAAGTTTGTATATACTGCTGCCGTCCGTTTTATAACAGCTCTTTTTTGTTCCTCCGAAGCAAATCTTCTAAGGATTACATCTAAAAGCCGAAATCCTATCTCCGACTGCCCTAGATATCCCCGAAACCTATTATAAGAATCTATTATCATTAGAGATTGTCCCCGGGTTACATATATATATCCGGTAGGGCTTATGGCGATCTTTGAGGGTTCAAATGTGAAGTTTTCACCTAACATGCTAGAGTCTGGCTTTGTAAACTCCTCTACAAATTCCCCGCTTTCAGTTAGATGCACCACTCTATGGTTTCCAGGATCTGTAATGTACATATCACCATCATCATCTACAAATATACCCCTTGGCCCTTTTAAACTTTTTTCCCCTGCCTCTTTAAATATATCTATGAGCTCACCATCTTTTGTCATCTTCACAACCCTATTATTGCCCGTATCTACTACATAGACATATCCGCTACGATCTATACATATCTCTTCCGCGGATTCAAAATATATCCTATCTCCATTATCCGCTATAACATTGTTTATTACCTTTTTTAAGCTATATGTCACAGGAATAGGTACTCTGTCCATGCCATCTAATGTATAATCCCTACTCTCAGCATCCGCTTTTCCTGAAAGCATTCCTGTTATTAAAACTATAATACAGATAATAACTAAAACTTTTCTTAACATATTCATCACCCCTAACCTTTAATCCCAGAATGCGTCATAGTCTCCAGCACCTTCGATTGCATGGATGTAAATATAATAACTGTGGGCATAGTCATAAGAAATGTAGCTGCTGCTACCGCTCCCGCACGTCCTATAGAGGATGCTGCAGGTCCCCCTGCTATGGTTTGAAGAGCAAGTGGAAGCGTCTTCATAACTTGGCTTGTAGTAAATATTAAAGGTGAAAAATAATCATTCCAGCTAGATACAAAGGAGAATACTACGAGAGTTGACCAAGCTGGAGTCAGAGCCGGCATCACTATCTTCCAAAATGCAATCCATTCGTTGGCTCCATCTATTCTTGCTGCCTCTAATAGATCATCTGGAAACTGTTCTGTAAATTGTTTTATAAGGAAGAAATTATAGGCGACTGCTATATTCGGTAGTATCAATGCACCATACCTATTTATAAGTCCCAATTTATTTACTACCATATATCTTGGTATCTGGGTCACATGTGGTGAAAACATAAGCGCCGCAACCACTATATTAAATAGGGCCTTACCCCCTGCCGGTTTATGTTTCACCAACCCATAGGCACCCATGCAAGATACCATCACTGTACAGACCACTGTTATAACTGTTACTATTACACTATTGAATATATACCTCGTAAAGGGCACTGTTGAGCTTCCTAGCGAAGTAAGTAGATCTCTAAAGTTTTCCGTAGTAGGTCTTCTAACTAAAAACCTTGGTGGAAATATAAATAGTTCGTCTAATGGTTTAAATGCAGTACTAACCATATATATAAGTGGAAGGGCTGTAAATAGCACCATCACTATCATAAATGCATAGAGAATTATCCAGCCAGGAGTTATCTTTTTTAATCTCCTTTTTAGCCCCACACGTTTCACTTCTTGCAACTTAGGTTTTCCCATAACTTAAGACCTCCTTTTATATATCATCTGATGCTAATAGGCTCATAGCCCCTCTTCCAAGCAAAAATGTCATTGCGAATAGTACCATTGCAACCGACGACGCATATCCCATCTGAAACCTTATGAATGCATAATCATAAAGATGCGCTACTATTGTATGCCCTGCATAGTTGGGACTTGGCATACCTGCTACAGATACTGCCACATCAAATACTCCAAATGATGACACTATGGCATTTATTGCACCAAATAGAAGCTGTGGCTTCATAAGGGGAAGAGTTATATACCAAAGCTCATGAAATCTATTTTTCACTCCATCTATAGAAGCTGCTTCGTAATACTCCCTTGGAATGTTTTGCAGCCCCGCCAAAAAGACCAAAAACCCAGTCCCCATACTCATCCAAATGGCTATTACTATTACTACAGGCATTATAAAGTTTGCATCTAAATTCCATAATATTGGTTCTTGTATAAACCCTAAATTAATTAGTATATTATTCAAAAGTCCATACCGATCACCTGAGAAAAAATAGAGCCAGACCACAGACATAGCTATACCACTTGTTATAGATGGTGCATAAAACGCCAATGCAAAGGCGTTTCTAAATTTCAATTGGTCTATAACCCAGGCCATTAAAAGAGACATGAAATAACCTATAGGACCAGTTATAAATGCAAAGGCAAATGTGTTTCTAAGTGCAATTATAAACACATCATCATCCATAAAAAGAAGCTTATAGTTAGTTAGCCCCTGCCAAGTAGGCGGCTGGAGCATATTATAGTTAGTAAAGCTGGTCCCAAGTGCCACAAATACAGGAACCACTAGAAATATTATAAATAGGATCAAAAAAGGTAATAAAAACAGATACCCTATGCCATTTTCTCTCCACCATTGTTTTACCCTAGCTTGCATCATTTTATCCCTCCATCTCTATCTAAAGTCAATTCCATATTCCTCTTGTTTCATCCTAAGCTCTCTATCTATATCCTCTACCGCCTCTTCTATGGCATCTCTAACCCTTTGATCTCCAACAACTACCCTATTCCATGCATTGTTTAAATGCCTATCTGTAAAATATCCTCCTAGAACTACCGGGATACCTCTCCCCCAGTTCCAATGTTCCTCTATTACGGCTAAATCCTCTTTAGGCCAGGCAAGGCTTTTAAATGCCTCTAAATTGGCGGTGTTCCATCTGGCTTCGGCACCTACCAGGGCTTCAATCTCCCTTGCAAACTCGGTTTGCACCTTAGTGCTAGTCCACCACTTTAGAAATTCCCAGGCTGCCTCGGGATTTTCC
>JAAZLT010000065.1 GCA_012799205.1 Clostridiales bacterium | reverse complement strand
TCTCTATCTTCTGATTCTATGGGAGTGCCGGTAAATCCAATGTAAGTAGCATTCGGCAAAGAATCCCTGATAATTCTTGCCATACCAACTCTTATGTTTCCATGTTTATCTATGGTCTCTCTTAGGCCATATTGGCTTCTATGGGCTTCATCTGCAATTACTATAATGTCCTTTCTATCACTTAGGGCATTATCTGCCTCAGAAAACTTTTGCATTGTAGTAAAAAATATTCCATTGGCTTCTCGCCCCTCTAAAATCTCTCTTAAATGTGCTCTAGATGCTGCTTGCTCCGGCGTTTGCCGCAAAAATTCTTTTACCCTAGAAAATTGTCCATATAGCTGTTCATCTAAGTCATTTCTATCTGTAATTATTACATATGTAGGATTGTCTAAATAGCTATTTAATAGCTTTGCATAAAATACCATAGATAGTGATTTTCCAGAACCTTGAGTATGCCAAAACACCCCTCCCCTACCATCAGTTTCTATAGCCTTTAGAGTAGAGGATACTGCCTTTCTTACAGCATAATATTGGTGATATTGTGCCATAATCTTAGTATCCTCTGGGGTATTAGTTTCAAATAGTAAAAAGTTTTTAATTATATCTAGTATTCTTTCCCTTTCTAATACTCCCTTAAATAATACATCATAGGCTGCATACCGCGTGTCTTCATAGGATCCATCTACGGTTTTCCACTCCTTATACCACTCTTCAGTAGATGTTATGGTGCCAGCCTTAGAATAGGTATGATCTGATATTATATTAAATGCGTTATATACAAATAGCTCCTCTATATCCTTTTGATAGTTTCTAATTTGCCTATAGGCAGAAGAAATATCATATATATCTGATGCACCAGATTTTAGCTCCATAACCACCAAGGGAAGTCCATTTATGAATAATACTATATCTGGCCTTCTGTTTTGGTTTATACCTGATACAGTCCATTGATTTGTAATTGTAAATGAGTTTCTATCTATATTATTAAAATCCATTAGATATACTATGGATGTCTTCTCTTCTCCCATTTCCATATGGGATACTTCCATGCCATTTTGTAGCCATTCCATGAACTGCCTATTTCTTTGGACTAAGCTGCCCGCATCTATATTTTGCAGATTGAAAATAGCTGAATCGAGGACATCTAAAGATAGACTAGAGTTAATTCTAGCCAAAGATTCATATAGCTCTTTCATATATAAAGGATTTTTATAGGACTCTCTATCTATGTCAGAGGCAGGTACATAGGTATAACCTAGTTCTTTTATTACATCTAACACTGCCCCTTCATAGACATATTCAGTAAAATACATATGGCACCTCCCTTCCTTAATCTAGGGGTATTCTAATCTCACCACTCATTAACTTAGGTAGTAGGGTGTCTCGTAGCTCCGCTAGTTTTTTGTTCTGTTTTCTGAGCCTCATTTTTGTATTTAATATACTATCTAATAATCCCATATTTTTATATACATTATCGGTAGGAATTAAGACTTTTGCTTCAGATAGATCT
>JAAZLT010000064.1 GCA_012799205.1 Clostridiales bacterium | reverse complement strand
CAGTTCGAATATAAACCTATCACCTGTTTTCTTGTCTATCTTTTTTTGTAATAGAAGTAACTGAAGACAAGCACTCATTGTGGCTAATGAGTTGCGCATCTCATGGGTCACTATAGATGCCATATTTGCCACTCCATCATTTTGTGCCTTGAGAATTTTATTTGTCATCTGAAGTTTAGATTTTTCGCCTCTCAGTATTAGTTTGTTTTGTATCTTCTCAGTGATAGCGGATATGAGCCCACATATATTTGCACTGAAATATCCCTTTCTTAAGACAATATTGATGGCAGCTATAATATTATTGTGTATATTATATATAGGCACACATATACACGTTCCCCCTTTGAAAACATTCAGAAAATGTTCATCCTCAGATACTATGGATGGCGC
Organism: Clostridiales bacterium; assembly: GCA_012799205.1. Taxonomy (GTDB): domain Bacteria; phylum Bacillota; class Clostridia; order Caldicoprobacterales; family Xylanivirgaceae; genus JAAZLT01. The sequence continues at coordinate 3,530 of JAAZLT010000064.1, read as the reverse complement.
TTTATGCCAAAGACATGAACCTACGGCGGTATTACCGCATTCCTTCTTTGTAATTTTAGAACCTAATGGATGGTACGCATCAGTCATACAGGGAATTGTGCCAATTCTATCAATAAGGATAGAATTATTCGTATATACTTCTATAGATATGCTGTGCGTAGGCATGAAAAATATAATCTCTCTTGTATAGGATGATACAATATGTAGTAACTTAGAGTACTGATCTCTTAGCTCCTTGAGCGATTGCCTATCCAGTACCTCGGGCTTGGGGATATGTTCAGGAGTTAATCCTAATTCCTTACATCTGCGCCATGATAGTTTCACATGTGAGCGTAAAAAGTGTACACTTTTCTGGTTGACGTGTTCCTCATAAGCTGCATTAAGGGGTCTAATAGTCATATATATACACCATCTCTCCTTAGATTAGGTTAATATATAACCCATATACTATTATATTGTTCCCACGCAAAGATATTCCCATACATTGTCAGATACTGTCTGTATTTTAATATTCTATATAAATAGATGCTATTCCTGCAAGATTTATAATTTAGTCAGTAAAACAACAAATCGTTTAATTTTCCCCTACATATGTATTTTATCACATCTTTATGCAATAATTATCGCTGATTTTGCGTATATATTGCAATAATTCTGTCTAATTCTGCCCTATTCGTTAAAGTTTTGTCGAAGCGCTAATCTTACTACCTTTGTTATTTACGAGAGGATTTATAAGAAAGTTTTAAAATTATAGTTGACAACTCCAAAAATTTATTGTAATATATAATCTGCCCGTTTGAGGCGCGTATATAAAAATAAGATGTAAAAGTTGGCGACGGGACCTATATGGCCCCTTAGTCGAGTGGTTAAGATACCGCCCTTTCACGGCGGTGACAGGGGTTCGAATCCCCTAGGGGTCACCACTGTCACCTAACTTAAATATCTGGCCCGGTAGTTCAGTTTGGTTAGAACGCTAGCCTGTCACGCTAGAGGCCGAGGGTTCGAGTCCCTTCCGGGTCGCCATATGCTGGCGTAGCTCAATTGGCAGAGCAGCTGACTTGTAATCAGCAGGTTGCGGGTTCGAGTCCCATCGCCAGCTCCAAGACAAACCGCTAGGAATAAGCATTCCCAGCGGTTTTTGTTTTGCATATAAGACTGCTAAAAGCGTATAAAACAGAATGTTTATTTATATATATCTTTTCTATGACCGATGTTAATTATAATTATCCTGATCTTATCATCATCTATATCTGCTATTATTCTATAATTTCCTATCCTATATCTCCAATAATCCTTTAAATTGCCTTTTAACGATTTCCCAAATCTTCTTGGGTTATCAGTATTTCTTAGGTTTTTTTCTATCCAATTAACTATAATCCTTTGCTGAGTTATATCTATCTGTCTTAGCTGTTTATCAGCATTTCTATCAAAAAGAATTGAATATTTCATATGCTTAATCGTTTCTTTATTTCTTCAAAAGAAATATGCTCAGCCTCATCATTTGCAAGTCTTTTCTCATATTCTAATATAGCTTTTAAATCAACCTCATCTTCAATCTTTTCCTCTAGAGCTTCTTTCATCAAGGTTGACAATGAAACATTTTTTAATTTCGCATATTCTTTATAAAGCCTTTCTTCTTCATCGTTTAATCTAACCGTTATTGTACTCACAATATCACCCTCCCAAACATATTGTAACACAATGTGTTACAATATGTAAAGATATTATTCCTTGGCTCCCTCCTGATATACTAATATGATACCTATTTTAATATAATTTAATTCTGTCCTTCCTTTTAATGTAATAGTTATGGAAAGAAGGATTCATGTCCTCCTTCCTAATCTACTATATTAGGCTCTTTGACCAAATATAAACTGGATTTATGTCAATACCCTGGACAGAAATTTAAGTTTTTATTGTAATCCGCCGCCTTCTGCTCCGAAAATAGATGAATGAATCCGAGACAAGCCGCTAGAAGAAAGCATTACCGGCGGCCCTTTTATGCTATAAAATGAATTTTGAAAGTACTATATATCAATATCTGTGTTATAATAGATTTATAGAACATAAACGGAGAATCGGAATATGCATCTATATTTTGATATGGATATATATAATAGAATATTTGATGATCAATCGCAACTTAGAGTACGATTTGAAACTATGGCAATTGATATCCTATTTGACTTAGTTGAAAGAGGGTACTACAATTTAATGTAGTCCTTCATATTAGACTATGACAACTCCCTGAATCCTTTTTTAAATAGAAAGCACCATATACAATCCATTTCTAGCCTATGCACTAGGGTTATAAAGCCTAATAATGAGATAAAGAAACTAGCTTTTAAGATAGTAGATGACTCAAGTGCCAGTGAAAAAGATGCCCTACATCTTGCCTCTGCCATATATGGTAATTGCGATTATTTCATAAGCTGTGACGATCGATTCGTTAAAACAATAAATGTAAATAGGAATAGATTGAAAGAAAGCATCGGAAATATAGATCTATACAACCCTATAGATTTTCTTCGAAAGGAGATGAGTATTAATGTTATCGAATGAAAAAGTCAAATATACAGATAGGGAGATAATGGAGAAGGGCTCTAAAGCCTTGATAAAAGAACTGGGCTACTCCGGTTTCATAAGATTTATAAGATACTCTGGGGATATAAATCATGAAAACTACTTAGATAAGGAAAGAGAAATATTTAAAGGGTTAACTGTAGATAATATCTTTGAAGACGCCGAAAAGCATTGGAACAATAAAAGATTATAACAAGATATGAATATATCTAATAAACATACCCAAATATAACTATGCTAATAGAGCAGCTGACTTGTAATCAGCAGGTTGCCGGTTCGAGTCATATCGCGAGCTCCAAGATAAACCGCTAGGGATAAGCATCCCCAGTGGTTTTTTTATGACGATATTTCCTTTGGTACAATTAGATTACCAAGGCATACCTATAATATAGACGATACCGCATGCATAAGAAGCCCGTTGTTAACATATGGCAATAATTGGAGGTCTACCTTTTAAATATCCACCTTTAAGGCAAAAAATATGACTTGCTTTGAGTTTGTCGCCTTCAGGTGATAAAAAAGCAGCATTTATGAATGACGTGTCAAGGGTGGCGGACTTCAACAAAAACCTAAATTTTTGTCCAAAGTATTGACATAGATCCAAGACGTTTGGACAAGATGTAGTTACCGATGCGACAACTTCAATCCACGCTCCCTACACAGGGAGCGACCTAAACAAGTTAGGACCTATGATGGCTGATGCTATACTTCAATCCACGCTCCCTACACAGGGAGCGACTTTAATTCAAAGTAAAATATCCATAAGGAAAAATACTTCAATCCACGCTCCCTACACAGGGAGCGACTATAGTTTTTTGCCCTATAGGACTACTATACGCTTTACTTCAATCCACGCTCCCTACACAGGGAGCGACGTGATTCATTAGCACTTTAGCACTTTAGTGCGGTACTTCAATCCACGCTCCCTACACAGGGAGCGACGAGAT
>JAAZLT010000063.1 GCA_012799205.1 Clostridiales bacterium | reverse complement strand
TGCTTTTAATGGCAGAATGGTGGGTGTATTCATATGGGTATTAATATTACTAGATGGCCATCTCTTTTACTTTTATTGCCGATGGTATTGTATATAATATGGCTGTATAGAAGATATAATGGCATAGACACAAATAAGGATAGGCTAATAGTTATCCTAAGATGTATTATAATGTCTTTGGTTATTTTGGCTCTATCGGGACTAGAATTTGTAAGATATTCTAATACTACATCTTTAATATTTGCAGTGGATAGATCCTATAGTTTGAAGACCGAAAGAGAAGCGGCAGAGGGGTTTATACAAAAGAGTCTAGAACATAAGACAGATAAATTTCATGCAGGTATAGTTGCATTCGGGAAAAATGCTCTAGTGGAACATCCGCCAACTAAAGATATAGATTTTAGCCGTATAGAGACTGCGCCTGAGGCGAATTTTACTAATATGGAGGCAGGTCTTAGGCTAGGGTTTTCTTTGATGGAGCAGGATAAAAACAGACGAATAGTTCTAATATCTGACGGGGCAGAAAATGCAGGAGACGCACTCTCCTATGCAAGGCAGCTTAAGAGACATGATACAATAGTTGATACTTACTATATTCCCACTGATGCACAAAATGATATGCAGATAACCTCCATAAATCTCCCTGGGACCATCTACAAGGGGGAAGAATATGATATAAAGGTATATATAGATAGTAATATAGCCAGAGAAAATGTGCCCCTAAAGCTCTATGCAGATAAAGAGCTCATTGCTACAGATAAGTTAGATATACAAAAGGGGCAGAATATATTTTTATTTAGACATAGTACAGATAAGACAGGGATAATTGGCTACGAGGCTAGGATAGATATAGATGATTATAATTTGGATAATAACCAAATGGCAGGATTTACATATGTAGAGGGCAGACCCTTGGTGGGAATCGTAGAAGGTACAAGGGGGAGTGCAGATGAGGTTAAAACTGTCTTAGATTCAGGTGATATAGATTATAATATAATAGATGTAGGTGCCTTCCCTCAAACCCTTGATGAGTTAAGGCGATATAGCGGGCTGATACTTGCCAATGTATCTTTAGAAGATTTGCGACGCGATAGTGAGGCTATAATAGAAAACTTTGTAGAGGGGCTTGGTCGGGGCCTTATGGTCATTGGTGGAGACAATAGCTTTGCCCTAGGTGGCTATGAGGGCTCTATACTGGAGAAAATACTACCCCTTAGTATGGACATATCTAGTAAGGCCAATATTCCAAACTTAGGACTTATATTGGTCATAGATAGATCTGCCAGTATGATGGAGGGGGCAGGAGGAATTACAAGATTAGATCTTGCAAAAGAGGCGGCCATTAAGTCGGTGGAGACATTAAGACCTGTAGATACAGTGGGAGTAGTAGCATTTGATACTGCTACTACTTGGATAGTGGAGCCTACTCTGGCAAAGGATAAGGAAAAGATATATGACCAGATAGCCACCCTTAGGACAGGCGGTGGAACGGATATGTATCCTGGTCTTGTGGATGCTTATGAGGCTCTTAACAAGATAGATGCTAAACTTAAGCATATAATAGCCTTATCTGATGGTCAGTCCATGCCAGCGCCATATGAAAAGATTCTAGAAAAACTAGAATCAGAGGGCATCACATTGTCTACCGTAGCTCTAGGCCAAGGAGCCGATAAAGCCTTTTTAGAAGACATTGCTATGAAGGGGCGGGGAAGATATTACTATGCAGATGAATTTAGCAATATCCC
>JAAZLT010000062.1 GCA_012799205.1 Clostridiales bacterium | reverse complement strand
TGAGGAGATGTAAAACATGTTTAGTAAATTTGGAAAAATCTTTATTCTATTTTTCATCACTGTACTGCTTTTGAATATATATACCATGCCTATCCTAGCAGATAATACAGATGATAACGCACCATACGATGTAGTTATAAAAGGCGGCACTATCTATAGCCCTTCCACAGATCATGAATTATTGGATTATAATATAGGGATAATAGGTTCAAAAATTGAGAGGATTACCAAGGAAGATATTCAAGGTAAACAAGAAATAGACGCTAGGGGATTGATTGTATCTCCAGGGTTTATAGATCTAATATCCTATGACCCAAATTATGTGGGCATTAGACTTAAGGTATTAGATGGTGTTACAAGTAATTTGGCCATGCATGGTGGCACAGAAGATGCCTCGGCTTGGTATAGGGCATGGGGAAATAATGGAGTACTTACAAACTATGGAGCCTCCTCCTTTATTACTAGGCTTAGATGGCCTATAGTCGGATATAGCGTAGATGCTGAAATGACCGAAAGAGAGGACATTGAAAAATTAGTACAAGCTACAAGGGAAAACATTGAAAATGGTGCCCTTGGAATTTCTTTTAGCTTAGAATATGTACCTGGGATAAAGCGCGATGAGATATTTGCACTTTTAGAGCTGGCGAAGGAATACGATATGCCAACCTTCTATCATCTTAGATATTCTGACGAGGAAAGAGGTTTAGAGGGATTAAATGAGATTATAGAACTTGGAGAAGAAACCGGAGCTATAATCCATATTATGCATATAAATAGCACAGGTGGCACTTTTGTAATGGATGAGGCTTTAGATATGGTCAAGCAAGCAAGAGACGGTGGCCTAGATATAAGCTCTTGTTTCTATCCCTATGACTACTGGGCTACATATCTTGGCTCTGCTAGATTTCGCGACGGCTGGCAGGAAAGATTTAAGATAGATTACGAAGATCTACAAATAGGCGGCACAGATATTAGGGTCACTAAGGATACATTCAATCACTATCGCCAAAAGAATTCACTAGCTGCTGCACACGGTTCCCTACCCGAATCCGAGCTTATAATGCTATTGGAAGATTCATATACAATGATTGGAAGTGATACCATTATAGAACCTCATTATAATAACCATCCGCGCGGCGCCGGTACCTATAGTAGATTATTTGGAAGATATGTACGAGAGCAGGGAGTATTATCCATGATGGATGCTATAAAGAAGGCTTCATATTTTCCTGCTAAGAGGATGGAATCATCAGCTCCCTCTATGATATTTAAAGGCAGAATAGAGGTTGGAGCCGATGCCGATATTACAATCTTTAATCCTGATACAATAATAGACAAGGCGACCGTAGCAGATACTGCTGCTCCCTCTGAGGGTATAAAATATGTAATTATAAATGGTATTATAACAAAGAATCAAGATGGTATAGTCCCTGATGTGGCACCAGGTAAACCTATAATGTCGTATTTTGTCGATGATATAGAGTATAATATGCCAATAGAATATGGTATAGAGTTAAATGATGGGGATAAAACCATTATCCATAATGCCTATGCGATAGATGAGAAGATATATTTACCTATAGATGCAACCATGGATGCCATTAATATCCCAGTAGATAATTCTAAAGCTGGGCTAATAACTATAAAGGATGATATTAATATAGAGATAGGGGATACTGCAGCCCATATAGGGGATGAAAATGTCCTATTAACCGAAGAGCCTATAATATATAGGGGGAACTCCTATATATTAGCAGATGATTTAGAACTAATATTAAATAAATATTTCGCTATTGAACAAAGGAACAAGCTCTTGACATTTAAAGATAAAGAGCCCAAGTCCACTACTCCAATAAAGGCTTCTACTAAACCTGCATCGCCCAAAAATGTTCAAGATGCTAAGGTTGAAAATAGCACATGGATATTTGCATTGAATACTATTGCCATACTTGTACTGCTATATGGCGGTATATCCTTTATTGCAAAACATGGCAAGGGTAGATTTCACTAATTTTATCCTAATATGGT
>JAAZLT010000061.1 GCA_012799205.1 Clostridiales bacterium | reverse complement strand
TTTATGGTGCTAATACAATCTCTTTTCCATCCAGCAATAGCAGGGATCTTTTTAGCTGCTGTCCTGGCCTCTATTATGAGTACGGTTGATTCCCAGCTATTAGTTGCATCATCTTCTATTACTAAGGACTTCTATCAAATATTCCTTAAGAAAGAGGCTACAGATAGGGAACTAGTAGTTGTTGGCCGTATAGCCGTTGGGATTATATCTATAATTGCCTTTATATTGGCTTTAAAGCCAGATAGTAAGGTGCTCGATTTAGTCTCCTATGCATGGGCCGGCCTTGGTTCAACCTTTGCTCCTATTGTAGTAATCTCGCTTTACTGGAGGGATATGAACAAACATGGGGCCTTTGCCGGTATGGTTGTTGGAGGCATAACATCTATTGTATGGAATAACCTAAGCGGTGGTATGTTTGATATATATGAGCTTATTCCCGGCTTTATATTTGCCTCTATTACAGTGATTGTGGTAAGTAAGCTGACAGGTGGTGCTATGCAAGAAATTAGAGATGAATTTGATCAGGTTGAAACCATACTTACTAAAAAGAATTAATCTGCTAGATAATATGAGGAGCCACTATGCCTTGGCTGATACCATAAGTAGCCTCATCATCCTATTTCGATATAGGTCAATAATTTTGTGTTCTTCCATTATTGCATGCCTTTCCTATAGAATAAGCATTAGCATTGATATAAAAAAAGGACCTTTGAAGTTATCTATATAACTACAAAAGTCCTTTTTTGGTGGAGCTAAGGGGACTCGAACCCCTAACATCTACGCTGCCAGCGTAGCACTCTCCCAGTTGAGTTATAGCCCCTTATTGCATAGCAAAGATATTATACACAATATTTATAAAATTGTAAAGGGGGTATTTTTTCAATACCCCCACCTAAAGTCTAATAAGCCCTTGAGAAGTATACCATATGCTCAGCTTTATCACTGCAACATATACATTTTTCGCTTATATCTTCCTGTTCAAATGGCATACATCTAGCTGTTGCCCCGGACTCTTCCCTAATAGCATCTTCGCATTCACCGCTACCACACCACATGGCTTTTACAAAGCCTCTTTTGACTCCCTCTTTAAACTCATCCATACTTGTGGCAACTGTAGTCCTATCTTCTCTCATATCTAGCGCCTTTTGTAGTAGATCACTTTGTATAGCGTCTATAGTCCCCATAACGTCCTTTTCTAGGTTTTCTATCTTAATAAACTCTTTTTCGCCATTATCTCGTCTTGCTAACACAACTTGATTATTTTTAATATCTCTTGGTCCTATTTCTAATCTGACTGGAACGCCCTTAAGCTCCCACTCATTGAATTTCCAACCAGGGCTTTGGGTCTCCCTATCATCTAGCTCTACCCTAATGCCAATGTCTTTTAATCTATCATATAACTCATTGGCCTTTTCTAAGACGCCCCCTTTATGCATGGCTATTGGCACAATGACTACTTGGGTAGGTGCAACCTTTGGTGGCAATACAAGTCCTCTTTCGTCCCCATGTACCATTATAAGACCACCTATCAACCGGGTCGATACTCCCCAAGATGTCTGCCAGACATACTTTAGTTGACTATCTCTATCTAAAAACTGTATATCGAACACCTTGGCAAAATGCTGAGCTAAATTATGCGATGTGCCTGCCTGAAGTGCTCTTCCATCTTGCATAAGAGCTTCTATTGTATATGTGTGAAGTGCTCCGGCAAACTTCTCTTTCTCAGTCTTTTGGCCAGTTACAACAGGCATCGCCAATACATTATAGGCAAACTCTCTATAGACCTCCAGCATTTTGAGGGTTTCCTCTTGCGCCTCATCCTCAGTTGCATGGGCTGTATGCCCCTCT
>JAAZLT010000060.1 GCA_012799205.1 Clostridiales bacterium | reverse complement strand
TCCAATCGTCTTGAGCATTTATTACCATACCATCATACATATAGTTTGTTGATACAGCGTCATATCCACTTTCTGGGAACACAACTCTTCCGACAGTTGTCACTGAATCAGGTGTGCCAAATAGCCAATTTATAGTATCCACATCATGTACATGCTGATCTAATAGCACTCCGCCACTTTTCTCTTTAGTAAGGAGCCAATTTTCATATGACCATTTAGGTGTTGTGCCGCCTCTGAAGAAATATCCACTAACTACCTTACCATATTTCTCATTATCTACACACTCTTTTAGATATTCATATTCTGGCCAAAATCTGAGGCATTGCCCTATCATAAGTTTCCTATTATTGGCCTCTGCAGCGTCTATCATGGCCTGACACTCTTCCACATTCAGCGCCATAGGTTTTTCACATAATACATGCAATCCCTTGTTTAGAGCCTTAACTGCTGCCTCTGCATGTAGATATGTAGGCAGAGCTATATCTACATAATCCAATTCTTCTTTTTCTAACATTTCGTCATAATCGGTATACAGGTTATATTTTGAAAAATCATAATCCCCCATACCTACATTTAAGTTACCAGGCAAGAATTTACCCTCAAATTTTTCTTCATCTATATCACAGATGGCTACGAGTTTAACTGGATACTCCTTCTCCATCATTTGTATATAGATGTCCAAGTGCCCCCTACCCATAAATCCTATTCCAACTAAACCTACTTTTAGCATCGAATACTCTCCTTTCTACTTTCCTATAATTTTATCCATCGCAACAGAGGTTGCATATACAGATTGATTTGGATAGTTGTTATAAGGTGTCATTTCAGCAGTTATATAATCATCGTAGCCAATTTCTTCAAGGGCCTTAACTACGGCTGGATAATTTACATCGCCAGATAATAGATCTACAAATCCATTTATATTTCCTACACTGGTTCTAAAATCTTTCACATGAACCTTTTTTATCCTATCTCCTAATATCTTAATCCAATGCTCGGGATAACCTGTATATACTACATTTCCTACATCAAAATAAACCCCTACATGAGATCCATCTATCTTGTCGACAAAATCTCTCATCTCTAGTGGTGATAGTAAGAATTTATTCCAAACATTTTCTAATCCAATATTAACCCCTATCTTCTCAGCATCATCTTTTAGCTCTAAAAACGCCTCAAGTGATAGATCATATGCTCTATCATATTCCATGACCTCACTACCAGGAATAAAATCGGCACCAACAAGTCCTGGGACGACTAATATGGTATCAGCACCAAGTATTGCAGCAACTTCTAATTGTCTGCGCACAATATCTCTAGCCTTCATACGTGTCTTTTCATCTGAGCTTGTAATTGGGTAATCCCAGTATAGACCACTTGCTACACTTGGCGTCTCGATGCCTTCGCCTTCGGCAATTCGCCCTACCTCTTTTATATCCTCATCGGAGCTATCTAGACTAACTGGACCTGATTCAGCAAGAGCAAATTCTACTCCATCATATCCTGCATCCTTTGCTATCTCTACATATTCACGGGCCGAGAGTTCTCCACCAAACGACCAGACATTTATACCTTTTTTCATTATCTACACCCTTTCTCTTGAAATTTAGTTATTTGCTTTTATGCCTATTATTTGTTAAAATTGAATTGATAATGCGTCATTTATCGCATTAGATTTATTTATAAGAGGACTAGCTAGTAACGTGATAATAGTATATCAGATATATCGGACATATTCTATATAAAAGTAGCCTCAATATTTATGATTTTAGTCACTTTTAGGAGGTATTATAGGATACATCATGCGAAAAGATTATAAAGGCAATTTCCCAAAGGTAGCTTTGGAAAATATAATAGACATCGAGAAAGTGGTAAGCATACACTATTTTGAATATGCCAAAGATTTTGTATTTCAAGGCGAGAAACACGATTTCTGGGAGTTTCTATACGTTGATAAGGGCCAGGCAGAAGTGATGGCTGACACCGATGGATATAAACTAGAAGAGGGTGATATAATCTTTCATAAACCCAATGAGTTTCACAGCGTCTGGGCCAATGGCAAAATAGCACCTAACCTAATTGTCATGTCTTTTGTATGCAATAGCTCTGCTATGGAGTTTTTCGAGGGTAAAATACTTAGGATTGAGACAAATCATGAAAAAAATATTCTAGCTAATATAATACGGGAGAGGCTTAACACATTCAACACCCCCTTATATCAGGCTATATCAAATGAGAGCATAAAAGATGAACATCTAATAGGCTCTCAGCAGCTGATACGCCTATATCTGGAGCTATTTTTAATAACGCTTATACGTAATAATACATCTATCCAAAACCAGGATAGGATATCTCCTATCACAAGGCAAAGAGTAGAGGATGATCTTTTAAATAGGATTATAGCATATATGAAAAAAAATATTGATAAAAGTCTAGTTGTAGACGACTTTTGCTACGAATTTGCCATAAGTCGTACACAACTAAAGACTATATTCAAGGAAAAACTCGATACTAGTATAATGCAATATTTTCGACATCTTAAGATGACCAGAGCGAAAGATCTTATACGTGAAGAGCGATATAACTTTTCTGAAATTTCTGAGATCCTGGGTTTTAGCTCTGTCAACTACTTCTCACAATCATTTAAAAAGATTGTAGGCATGAATCCTTCTCAATATGCTGCGTCTGTTAAAAGTAAGATCAATTTATGACGAAGGAAACCATACTACAAGATATGCCCTAGATTCCCCATCTGATATATTCTCAATGGTGTGTTCAATATCTGCATTATACCTTAATGTATCCCCCTCGTATAATACCTTAGAGTCGTTCCCCAACACTACCTTGAGTTTACCAGAGAGTACGGTTAAAAACTCTTGAGTTTTAGGAAAGTGGGGTTCTGATATGTTTGCACCCCCAGGCTCAAATATCATCTGGTAGAGCTCTAGGTTGTCTATCATATGCACGGGAGAATTTATTAAGATCTTACATTTTTTATCCTTGGAATATATTACGGGCATATCATCTTTTCTCATTACTTCCATACGCGGTTCTTCGCTCGCCTTTAAAATCTGATTTATGCTTACATCTAAAGACCTAGCTATCTTCCACACGGTCATAACTGTGGGATTTGTCTTTTCTTGTTCAACTTGTGATAGCATTGATTTAGAAACCCCAGATTTTTTGGATAGTTCATCAATAGTCATATTAGACTTTTTTCTATAGTAAAGAATATTCTTACCTATCGAAGGTGGCTGTATGTCCAAATGTATCTCCCCCTATTAAATAATAGCATCCCTATTGGCGCCTGTCACTTAAGTAGATCTAATACATGTGCTTTTATCTCCTCCATACGGTTATCTACTACCCTTTTAGTATCACCATGGGTTGAGAAGTATACCTTAAGCTTGGGTTCTGTGCCAGATGGTCGAATGGCAAACCAGCTTCCATCATCCAGTCTATATTTTAATACATTAGATTTAGGAAGTTTCAGGCTTTCATCATGCAAATAGTCCTCTATAAAGGATACTTTCACATTGGCAATTTCCTCAGGTGGATTCCCTCTAAGCTCATTCATAGCACTTTTTATCTTCTCCATGCCCTCTATACCCTCTAACACTATAGGCACTAGGACATCCTTATAGTATCCGAATCGAGTCCATATAGCTTGCAATGCATCATATAATGTCATACCCTTTGACTTATAATAGGCAGCCATTTCACAGATTAACATTGTGGTAATTACACCATCTTTATCCCGTACAAAATCCCCTGCTAGATATCCATTACTCTCCTCATATCCAAATAAAAATCTTCCCCTACCGCTTTCTTCATACTCCTTCATCTTACTACATATAAATTTGAATCCAGTTAGCGTATCAACAGGCTCTACTCCATAATGCTTAGCAATCTCCCCGCCTAATTCGCTTGTAACTATGGTCTTTATAATTATTCCGTTATCAGGTAGCTTATCTTTAGATTTGAGGGCTCCTAAATAATAATCTACTAAAAGTTCACCAACTTGATTTCCCGTGAGCATCATATACTCATCTTTGGTGTTTCGTACAACTACTCCGACTCTGTCGGCATCTGGATCTGTGCCTATTACTATATCTGCATCAATTGCCTGTGCATGATCTATGGCAAGTTTTAATGCCTCTCTTTCTTCAGGGTTTGGGTAGGTAACCGTGCTAAAATCAGGATCTGGCAGCTCTTGCTCTGGTACTACATTTACATTTTCAAAGCCAAGCTCTTTGAGCACTCTACGTACCGGCTTATTCCCAGCGCCATGTAGCGGTGTATAGACTATCTTTATATCCTTGCCCATCTTTTTAATGATATCTCTATTTATTGAAAGAGAAATAACCTTTGAAATATAGTTATCCAACACCTTATCATTGACTATATTATATAGCCCTTTTTGTTTTGCCTCATCTAAAGACATAGTCTTTATATGTCCAAAATCATCTATACTCTGCACTTCAGCTATTATGTCTACATCCCTATTGTCCGTCACTTGCGCCCCATCTTCCCAATAGATCTTAAGTCCATTATATTCTGGAGGATTATGGCTTGCGGTCACTATTATACCAGCTATAGCGTTTAACGCCCTTACTGTATATGAAAGCACCGGCGTTGGCTGGAGCTCTGTATATATATAGGTTTGAATACCATTTGCGTTTAGGACTAAAGCAGCCCCTTCAGCAAATTCCTTAGAGAACCTTCTTGAATCAAAGGCTATTGCCACTCCTTTATTCATAGCCTCTTTGCCTTGCTTTTTTATATAATTGGCAAACCCTTGAATTGCCTTGCCTACGGTGTATCTATTCATCCTATTTGTGCCAGCACCTATAATTCCCCTAAGTCCCCCGGTTCCAAACTCTAGATCCTTATAGAACCTCTCCTCTATTTCCCTATCATTGCCCCCTAGGGCCCTCAGCTCGTCCTTTGTCTCTTTGTCTATTATAGGGCTATTTAGCCATAGCTTATATTTATCCATATAGTACATAATCCATCGCCTCTCTATTTTTTAATATTATTTCCAATAAGGATAATATTTATATAAATATCATCTTTTTACAATATCTATATTATGGTTTGCTCCAGTTTCAATAAGTATTCTACATAGAAGATTTAGTATTTATATCCTTAATTGCCCTTGTATAGATCACTATCTATGATCTTAGATAGATATCTTTTAAAATCATCTCTAAGGTCCTCTCGTTTTAGGGCATATTCTACGATTGCCTCTAGATAGCCCTGTTTGCTCCCAATATCATAGCGCCTTCCCTTGAAATTATATGCATATACTTCTTCTACTCGCGCCAGTTCCCCTAGAGCATCGGTAAGCTGTATCTCACCACCCACTCCCGGATTTATCCTCTCTAAAATCTCAAATATTGTTGGGGTAATTATATACTTACCTAAAACTGCCTGATTAGAGGTAGCTTCTTTAGCAGACGGTTTTTCAATTAATCCCTTTACTCTATATAGATTCTCCTTCACATAAACCCCATCTACACTAGCATACTTGCTTATATTCTGCCTATCTACAACCTGACACCCCAATATGGTAGCGTTATACTTTTCAAACATATCTATGAGCTGTCTCGTACAGGGAGTCTTAGAATCTACTACATCATCACCCACCAGCACAGCAAAGGGCTCATTCCCAATAAAGGATTTGCCATATAAAACTGCATCTCCAAGTCCCTTTGGCTCCCTTTGACGTATGTAATGGATATTAGCAGATGTTGATACCTCTTTTATAATATCTAGTGCTTTCTTTTCATGTCTTATTTCTAATGCCCTTTCAAGTTCAGGGCTTTTGTCAAAATGATCCTCCATAATGCCTTTTCCTCTAGAGGTTATTATAAGGATATCCTCTATACCCGAGTCTACAGCTTCTTCAACTATAAGCTGGATTGTAGGTTTATCTATAATTGGAAGCATCTCTTTTGGCATTGCCTTGGATGCGGGCAAAAACCTTGTACCAAGACCTGCTGCCGGTATAATTGCCTTTTTGACCATAATAATATTAGCACCTCTTTTCATACAGTAAATATATAACCTGTGCTTTGATAAAATTCATCCCCCGCACATTCAAATGCTGCTCTCTCCCATTCATCAGAAGGGGATAGCTTTACCCTTCTCTCGCCTGGATATATACTTGGGTTTCTATTTACAAATAATCCATTCCTCTCTAACACCCTCCTAGCCAGTTTGACTAGCTCATTTTGATTCGGGTTTGGGTTGATGCGGATCTCCCAGCCTGTTTCATTTTCGATATCCCTTATAACATCTTTATAGTGCTCGCCTATCTGTGAAGTTATAAAGGAGAGTTCAATAAACGACTCTTGCCCTTCTGACTTTAGACCCCTTCTATAAAGTCTATGTTCAGTGCTGGAAAACGCCCTATCGATTATAGCAAAAGCCCTATTTTGTTCCATCTGCCCTTCTTTGGCTGAAGGCGCTTTTACTTGTTTTGTTGGCAACCCATCATCTATAATTAGGTCCAGGCCAGTGATTTCACCAAATTCGAACTCTATACGTGTCTTATCATCTTTTGTAAGCCTCTTTATTGCAACATTCACAGCACCCTCTTCCCTATAAAAGGAGATCTTCCCCTTTATAGTGCATCCTTTCGGCAAAAGATTATATATTACATTTTCTAATGCAACTAAATTGCATTCTTCATTTATCTCTACTTTCCAGCCGGTATGTTCCTCGAAATCCTTGAATCTCTCTGTATAAATCTTAGCCGCCCTTTGGGGGAAGTTAAAATGTAAAAGGGCTATTCCCTGTTCAAAACGTGCACCCTTTTTATATAATCCCGTCTGTGGCGGGAAAAACTCATCTATCATTCGCAGCATCTGGTTTACCTCCATTGGTCCTTCTTCTTCTTCTAGGTCATACTGGGTGGCTAACCTAAACAGAAAAGGCCGTCTCCTATCGGGGGTAAAGTATTTAGAATTTGTAAGAATATTCATGACAGATCTTACATTCTCATCATTTAGGTCAATATTATCATTCCAGATCTTTAGTATATCTTCACTACTGAATATAAAATTCTCTCCACCATCATTCACTATATGATCCCAAAGGAATTTAATATCCTCCTCTTGAGGTTCCCCTTCTCTTTGCAATGAGGAAATTCTTCGTCTTTTTATTTGTTTACGGGGATTCTTTATATCTAAACTATGAATCTGTCCATTCTCTGCAACGTAAACCTCCCCCCAAATTTCCTTTTGAATCTCCCTAGCCAAATTCATAGTTGCTTCCTCTTCACCATGTACTAAAAAGAGCTCTCTTGGGGACAGAGCATGGCAAAGGCCTAGGATTTCGCCCTTATCTCCATGTGCAGAAAGACTATATCTACCAATGGATGCCCTCACTGTTACCCTTATATCACCAAATTGTATCACCTGCCGTTCATCTTCATCAATTCCTTCAGAAGCCAATAGATTCAATAGTAATCTGCCTGGTGCCTCCTCATCTTGATATCCAGTTATTGCTATATGGTTTTTCTCATCTGCCATTAGTTTGCTGGCATACCATTGACTAGGCCCGCCGCTTAGCATTCCTGAGCTAGATATAATGCAGCAAGGCTCATCATCTTCTATTATTTTCTCTCTCATATCCCTATTCTCAACTTGGATTATATGCTCATCAAAGAATACATCTTGTCCTCTTAGGACTCTCCTTGCAAGGTTTGGTCTCAAATAATTGGGGTTTAGTCTATATACCCTACAGATATCTTTGACCATACCATCTACATAGACCTTTAACCTCTTTAACTCCCCCCTGTTTTTAGCTCTTTTAAGTATCAATATGACCTCTTGGGCCCTTCCCAGCGCAAAGGCGGGTATTAATATCTTACCTCCTCGGGATATGACCTTATCTACCATATCAATAAGCCTTTTTTCTTCTAGCTGCCTATTAGAATGTAGTTTATCCCCATATGTGGACTCTACAAGCATTATATCTGGTCTAAGTTTTGGTATAGCTGCACCATTTACTGTATATTGATTAGTCATGGAAATATCGCCAGAGTAGAAGATATTGCCCCCTTTTGACTGTATATAGATACCAGCTGCGCCTAATATATGCCCACTGGCATAGAATGTAGCCTTTATATCTTCATCTGCAAAGGGCTCTATAGTATGTTCAGGTGAGAAGCAAACAATCCTACCTAGCATATCTATAACATGTTTTTCTGCATATATAGGAATCTCTGCCTCTTGTCTTTCCATTATTTTAAGGCTGTCATAAAGAAGTACCCTAACTAGATCCTTAGTTGCATGGGTCATGTATATAATAGCTTCAGGATATTCCCTGCTTATTATGGGCAAAGAACCTGTATGATCTAGATGGGCATGGCTTATAAATATTGCATCTACTCCTCCCGCCTCTTGAATCATTCTAAAATCCGGGAGTGAATCCTTGCCGCCAGACATTCTAATACCACAGTCTAAAAGAATGTTCTTACCGTCAGTTTCCACAAGAAAGCAACTTGCGCCTACTTCGCCGGCTCCGCCGCAAAAGGTTATTTTCATATTATCTTTCCTCCCACTCATCTTTTGTCTATTTAGAATCCAGATATAAAACTGCCTTTGTGGTCTCATGATTTATGGCTTGCCAAAAATCATAATCCTCATCGCTATAACCAAGTGCCCTATTATAGCACCTGATTGCATCATCCTTTTTGCCTAGGGTCTCATATAATATTCCCATATTATGCGCTATGAATATATTATACTCATCCACATTCATTATCTCAAGGCGTTCCATGGCCTCCTTTGTTTCGCCTTTTTCATATTGCATGAGTATATCTATTATGTTTTTCTCTACAATCATCTTATCTTGGCTCTTAAGCCTTTCCATTATATCCGCAAGCTCATCTAATCGATCTACTTTGGCAAGTCTATTGCTAAGAAGTACATACCCCTTTCCATACTCTGGGCTTATTTCTGTGAGCTTTCTATATATATCTACTGCCTCTTCATTGTTCCCAATTTCGGTATATAAAAGACCCGCACGTTCTAATAGGTTCTTTGCATTATCTAAGCTAGTATTCTCTAACATATCTAGTGCAAACTTATATACCTCTATTAATAAAGTTGGTTCAGCCATGAAAAACTCTTCCATATTTAATACGGCTATAGCCGGGTCTATTTGAAATTCTATATCAAAATTCTGTATGGCCTGTTCCCATTCATTGAAAACCGGACTATAGTCATACTCGCTATCCTGCCTGTATTGCCATATAGCTGCTTCAACTGCTTCTTTGGCATAATTCAAGGATCTATCTATGTCAAATATAAAATAGAGCTTTGATAGGTTTTGCAAAGTCACGGGATCATTTTCATCCATTGCAAGTAGGCTATTGAACTGATCTATTGCCTCTATAAATTTACCCTGTTCTGTCAGTACAACCCCTTTTAAATGCATTGCCAATTCATGATCTGGCTCTTTATTAAGTATGGTATCCAAAAGCTCTTGGGCCCTCTCGTAATCTCTATCTATCCTACTATAGAGCTCAGCCAGCTCCCACATGGTATCCACATCTTCTATATCTTTTTTGATGGTCCTCTCTTTTTGCTTAATCGTCTCTCCAAGAGTGGTAGCTGTATTGGAAACTTTACTCCTTTGAATCTTCGGGAATATAAAAAATGCAAATATTCCTATAATAGCTATAAAAATAATCGTTATATATATTATCCAGTTCTTTCTAATGTTCATATTTGACCTCTTTCTAACTATGCTTGTCCATATATTAAATATGAAAGGTTTTATACAGTATCTAGATTACATAGGAAAGATGAATCTAGATATATAGACAACTCCTGCCATCGTAATGGCACTTAAGGCAGTAGACAGCATCACAACCTGTGCTGCAAAATTCTCATTATTTTTACATTCCACGGCCATAAGGGCTGTATTTAGGGCTGTAGGTACACTGGATGATATAAAGGCAACCCTGGCTATAACACCCTCAAACTTAAAGAGGTATATTAGAAATGCCGCCATTGCAGGCCCCCCTAATAGCCTAAATATAACCGCTAAATATACCATGGGAGATGTCACCATCAGTTTAGATTTACTAAGCTGGACCCCCAAGGAAAATAAGGCAACACTAATTAGACCATTTTGGATATAAGTCAATGTAGGCCATACAAATGTTTTAGTCAGATCAAATGATGTGGTCTTAAGTATAAGCGCCAGAGGTATAGTATAAACTGTAGGCATTTTAAATACCTTAAGTACTGCGCCCTTAAAAGAAACATTCCCCCATCCAGCATTTATAAATCCAATTGTATTGGTGGTAAGGTTTTGTACCAGCAATATCATAACCTGACATGCTAGAGCTAGCTCTAGATAGGGAGTGTCTTTAAATACGAGTGTAACTAAGGGCACGCCAATATTTCCAGAATTATAAAACATAAGAGCATTTTGAAAAGCCGCGGTCATCCCCCTATCATATCTAGCAACTTTCGTTATAATAAATCCTACAATAAAGTTTATAAAAAATAGCACAACTCCAAAGAATATAACATTTACGAGATCTAAAGATATCTCCGTCTTATACAAATTATAAAAAGTAAAGCTTGGCACAAATATATAGAAATTTATCTTAGTTAAAGTATTTATATCAAAATTAAATTTCTTATTTAGTGCAAATCCTAGACCGATTATTATAAAAAGAGGCAATATATTATTGCTTAGTATATTTATAAATATGTTCATTTATGCCCATCTTCCCCCTCATTTGCATTCATCATTAGTTCCATTTTTATTACATACTTTGATACGTCTCTAGGTACTTTCCAAACCTTGCCTTGTAAAACTCAGCCATACTAGGGTTAGGCTTTACATGCTCACCCATGGGCGGCGAAAAGTCCTCGAGGGATTCTATTTCATCCATGGCATCTAGAGCTAATGCAACTGCACCTATTATAGAGGCATGCTCTATTTCAGATGTAACAACTTCCCTTTGAAATATATCCGCTGCCATCTGTAGCCAGATAGGAGAGTTAGTAATGCCGCCTGATATTCGTATCTCATCAGGTATATCCATGACCTCTGCAAGGATTATATAACAGTGATATAGATTAAACAGTACCCCCTCAAGTAGTGCGTAATACATATCGCCTATTAGATGGCTACCTCGTATGCCGTGAAATCCTCCTAATCTTTGATCATCCCAACCGGGACAGCGCTCACCATATATAAATGGCAAAAATATAGGAGCATTCCCTCTATCTACGCCTTCTGCTATAGTATCTAGCTGTGCAAGGCTATGTCCGCTATCTCTATTTAAACGTTTTACAAACCATTCTACACAGTTGCCTGCACCATCGGTTGCCGCTCCTGCGATGCGCTTGCCATTTGCTAGATAATAGCACCATGTTGATGGCTCATCTGGCAATACAGGTTCGCTAGATGCTAGACGCAGTGCCCCACTAGTACCAACAGATAAGGTCATAATGCCCTCTTCCATGGCGCCGGCGCCAATTTGGTTTAGAGCCCCATCTGAACCTCCTATTACCACAGGTATATTTGCAGGCAACCCCATTTTACTTGCCATCTTCTCTTCTAGAGGTGCGTGATAGGTGGGCTCTACAAGCGGCGATAGCTGTTCTCTATTAATACCCGCAAAATCCAATAGCTCATCATCCCAATCTAGCGAATTTATATTGAAAAACCCTGTGCCAGAGGCTATTGTCTTAGAAACTGCTCTCTCTCCGGTGAGTTTTTCAAATACGTATTCTTGCTGAGAGGATATATATCTAACTCTATCCACTATATCCTGCCTTGTCCTTGTTTGGTGAATAAATTTCCATATGGGATATACGCTATGTACTACGCATCCTGTCTTATTATAAAACATAGAGCTAAACTCTTTATCAGATCTATATTCCTTTACTGTATCAGCTGCTTCAGTGTCAGCCCAAGTCATGAGCCTATCTATAGGTTCCCTATTTTCATCTAATAAAAGCAAGCTATGCCATGTGGTACTTATGCTAAGCGCATGTATTTCTAGCTTATTCTCCTCTAGTATTTTATCCACGCACTCTAAAAGAGTTTCATACATCCCATCTACATCCTGGGATATCACATCACATACCTCTTCTGGATATGTTATACTCTTTACATCAATAACTCCATCCTTAGAAGAATAAATAATAGCCTTAGCTGCTGATGTGCTTACTTCTAATCCTAAAATATTCATTTATATCCCCCTTTTTTTATAAATCAATATTTATTATCTCATAAAACAATCCTAAGGTAAATAGCAGGCCAATCTCATTGTTTGAATGTCTTCTCAAATGCTATTCTCTCATCCCCATTTTCCAAATAGATTATACCACATCTTTTAAATTCATTTTTTTCTAGCATCCTTTGCATGGATAGATTTTCTCTATGTGTATCCACCTTAATACTATATATCCTTCTATCTATACATAGACTCTTTATATGCTCTATAATTTTTGAAGATATCCCTAGCCCCTTATAGTTATCTTCAACAGCCAGTCTATGCATAACTGCATACCCATCATCTGTAAGCCATTGCCCTTTATATATATGGCCATATGTGCCCTCTCCATCAAAGGAAACTGCCACAGTGGCAATAATCTCTTCCCCATGCACTAATATATATGAATATCCCTTTTTTATATCTTCCTCTATCACATGGGCATTTGGATAACCATCTTGCCATTGATCTATTCCCATTTTATTTAGGTAAGATTGCGCCTGCTTAATAATTTTCATTATATCATCAATATCTGCATATGTTGATCTTCTAAATCTCACTTTAGTCACCCTTTTCATAAAAGTTTATAGATTTAGAGATATTATATCACATAAAGCATCTAGTAATATTGTATAGCTTCGCTATATTCAAATCTATCTCCTTGGATCTTGGTATAGTATATCCCCGGCATTTAAAATCTTAAAAAGGATATACAAGTCTAATCCTTTATATATGAACATACAACACTTTGTATATGTAAAATAAATGTTGTATAATATATATAGACTTTTATAATGTTTTATGGAGGTATTCATAATATGCCACTTGATTATTTAGATAGAAATGAATATCGGGATATACCTTTACTGAAGATGATTGACAATAGGCATGGCGATCTGCCCTTTTTTATAAGGAAATATACATTAACCCCACAGGGTACTAGTATGCATAGACATGAGTATATGCAGATAAATTACGTCTATAGGGGTAGAGCTAAACATATTATCAATAACAGGGAATTGGATATAATAAAGGGCGATATATTTGTAATTCCTCCCTATATCCCACATATGATAAACCAATGGCAGCATAGCGAAGCAGTGATATTTGAATTTGAATTTAACATAGACTTTGTGAATGAAAGTTTTGATAGCATGGAAAATATGAAGTCATTTTTAGACTTTGCCTATATAGAACCCTTTCTAGTTACAGGGGCTCAGGTAAAGCCTAGATTGAATATCTCAGGCAAGGTTCAAGTTGAAGTAGAAAATCTTTTAAATGAAGCTCTTAGAGAGTTTAATGAAAAAAGAGATAGCTTCGTACTACTTATTAAATCCCTACTTCTAAAGCTCCTTATAATTGTAGGAAGAGAATTTAATATAGCTCTCGAAAAGTCGGATGATCAACCCATATATGCTAGGCATCGGGATGCAATATATAATGCGATGAATTATATAGAGACCAATTATACAGAGGATATTACTATGGATGATATAGTAAAGGTATCTATGCTATCACAATCGTATTTTAGCTATTTGTTTAAAAGTATCACCCGTAAGACATTCATAGAATATTTAAATGGAATCCGGATATCCAAGGCTATGGAGCTTTTAAAGACTACGGATAAGAGAGTGCTAGATATTTGCATGGAAGTAGGGTTTAACAATGTAAATCATTTCAATAGGCTCTTTAAGCAAAATACTGGCATATCCCCCATGCAATATCGTAAAAAATGTATCCTATAAACTTAGCATAAGAGCACTTTTTTATTACTCTTTGAAGATTCATATATACCAAGTATAATCTCTACCGGAATTTTTCCATCGTACTGATCTAGCAATGGTTGTCTGTCTTCTAATATGGCATTTACAAAGTCATTTATTTGTTTTATATGCCCCTTTTTTCCTATAGCGGTAGGGTCGCTGGCTGAGTTGAATTCTAAACTACTAGCTATGTGTTCTATGTTATCGCCATCTACGGTTTTCCATTCGATTATATTATCCTCC
>JAAZLT010000059.1 GCA_012799205.1 Clostridiales bacterium | reverse complement strand
ATGTCTACTTTTGTAAAGCGTTTGTATAGAGCCTGTGCAGAACCCATGGCATTATCCTTTGCGGGCAAGATATCAAACTTTTCCTTATACCTAGCAAAGTAATCTATCCATCTTTTTGCAACATCCATATTGTCCTTAGGATCGCTATTTAGAAAATTCACCCAATGCGCGCCATAATAGCTCTTTTTTATCTCTCTAGGGGTATTTGATCCAATATCATCCCAGTCTGTCCAATCAGGTGTCCTGTCAACTGTGATAATCCCATTTTCTACCCCAACATCTATAGGTTTTTCATCGGTTGTAAATTGCATACTATTAAAAGGTGTAGAGACATACTTTATTCCGTATTCTGCAAGTATAGAGGAGATTTGATCTTGCCCCTGAGAATATACATAGTTAAAGCAAGGCGGTATAAAACTCTCTATATCAGTAGGTAGCCCATTTTGTTCTAAGATTTCAAAGTATGCATCTATATGTTCTCTAATGATATCCGGTGGAGTCATTTTATAATTATCCTCAATATCACTGTGTTGATAAAATTCAGCATGTTCCATAATTCCATCATCTGTCCAATACATATGCATAAGCCCATGTAGGGCTAGTTCCATATAATCCTGATTAGCGTTTATTATATCCCTCACTTCATCTATGCTTGAATCAAGCCTAGATGCATTATCCCATTTAGATCCATGTTTATTAGAATTTCTCACCTTTGCTAAAATATTAGTTCTATCCCATTCCCCCACTACAAAACCACATTTTATTCGCATATTTAGGCTGCGGCCAATTTCTATAAGTACTTTGTAATCTTCAATGCAGTGTCGCCTACTCATTCCAGAGCGAGATGGGCCATTTTTGTATCTATAATCATCGCCACACCACCAGCCTACATCATCTACTACTATTAAAAAGCTATGTGGTATACAAGCAAACTTCTCCATATTCCTTTTAATCCACCCCTCTTTATATAATTTTTTTCTGCCTAGGTGATAGGCATCCTTTTCATCCAGTTCGACCTGCTTTAAGCATTTTAGAGCTAGATTTTTCTCTTCCTTAGAAAAAGTTTTTTTACCGTGATTGCTTGTAGTGTGGGGATGAAAATCCCCTATATAGTAATTCATTTTATCATTAGGCTTTGCCCTTCTCATCTTTCGTGAAATAACAGGACAATAATATTTTTCACCGTCTACTTCAGCCCGAATTAGGGCCTTCCCTATGCCCTTTAGCACAATGAGCACACCATCATCAAAACAATCATTCTCATTGCCAGAAAACTTGCGTATAGAAACTATGTCAGTATTATCAGTGCCCAATCCATACTCTTAATTGGCATATCTACTCTTGATAACAACCTTAAGGATAGTATATCGCCATAGAAGGATTTAATTGATTCTTTAGATAGTTTATATTCATTTAAATATGATGTCATATTATGATGACCTCCCCATCTTTCATAATCCCGTGCACACCTATCTCTAGATCATCCATCCATTTACGTATCTCAAATATTCTCCATGGCCCTGTATCGTACCCTTCACCGTTATCATTTTGCCAAATGTCTTCGTTTGTTGGCCATAGGCATACCTTTGGATCCATAAGTTTATATGCCCTTTTTGGAATGCCCCACTGTCCATGGTGCGCTATTTGGACTATATCTGTCTTTAGCTTTTTCCCATAATAGTCCGCTAGATAGCCGCCACTTGTCTCCATCATATCTCCTAGGAATATGGCTACTTTACCATTTGGAAACTTGAATCTATATGCTGCGCTTGTCTCATTTATATTGTTAGTCTCACTATAGTATCTGGCATCCGATAGTATATCTATCTCTATGCCATCTAGTGAAAACTGCATATCTCTTTTAGCCTGTATTAATTCCCCATCTAAACTCTTGAAAACCCCTAGAACTTCATCTAAACTTCTTGCACCACTGGGATGAATTTCTTGTATCCATTCCCTAGGAGGGAAATCATAATATATTCTATCCACTTGTATTTTATTTGTGTCTTGCATTATATTTATAAATGCCCCCACATGATCGCCATGAATGTGTGTTATATACCACATATGTACTACCCCGCCAAGTGATAGAATTTTCTCCTTAAGATCAGCCCCATCTTCCTTGAGCCCACCATCTATAACTACAACCTTATCATTAGGCGTTGTGACAATGTATGACATCATCTTCTTGCCATTTTTATTTCTGTTTTGTATGATTTTATATCCTCCGAGACCTATGTCTATTGTAGACATCCTTTTACCCCCTAAATTTATGAACTTATGCATATTATAGCATCAATTTGAACTATATTGTGTACCATAATAGATTTTTAAATTAAAATAGCTACTATTACCGTTTTATGAAGATAAACAGTATAAGTAACTATTTAGATATTACATCTGCTTTAAATTAATCTTATATCTCCATCCTTCATGATGCCATGCATTTTTACATCTAGCTCATTCATCCAGCTACGTGTTTCTAAAGTTAGCCACTGTCCAGTATTATATCCCGCCCCTGCATCGTTTTCCCATACAGATCTAATTGTTGGCCACAGGCATATTTCAGGGCGTATCAATTCATATACTCGCCTCGATACACCCCTTTGTCCATGATGCGACATTTGGACTATATCACTTTTTAATTTGATTCCATGTTTATCTGCCAGATACTCCCCACCGATTTGTGCTAGGTCTCCTAAGAATAGTACCGTCGTTTTGTTAGCCAGCGTTAACTTATATACAAGACTAGTATCATTTAAATTACTCATCTTTTCATAGTATCTAGAATCAAATAGTATTTCTATAGTCAATCCGTCTATTGT
>JAAZLT010000058.1 GCA_012799205.1 Clostridiales bacterium | reverse complement strand
GAATGAGCTCAGCATCTATGATATGTCCGGAATCATGTATGTGGACACATGCACCTTTATCCACAGCTTCAGCTATTAGTCTTCCTGCTGCAACTATATTATCTCGTTGAGTTGATTTAACTTTATCATATAAAGACTCGATTTCATTCCAGTATCTATCTAGTAACATAAATATATCTCTCCTTTTTTATCTTTTGCTATATTACATATAAAATATTCGTTCTTTATATTTTTCTAATATAGCCTTATTGTGAGCATCACCTCTATCTAGATTAGCCGATACAAATATAGGTGCTATCTCTCCACTTTGTGTTATTAATGCAACGGACTGTGCCATCATGGCATTTAACATTGCAGCGCCAACGGCTGTTGAAGTAGGGGCCACTTTATCAGGTACACCTGGTATTGTTAGAGATGAATCTCCTAAACAACCGCAGTTATCAAGAATAAGATCGCCTATCTCATATAAATTCTTTCCACTTGGATGCCGTGACTCTACATGCTTAGCTGTAGCCAGGTTAGTTAGTACAATAACTGTAGCCCCTATCTCCTTTGCCCTAATTGCCACATCAATTGTAACTGTATTTCGTCCAGATACAGAATGTATTATAAGTACATCTCCTTCGTCGATGGGCTGACTGTCAATAATGACTCTCCCATACTCAGGTAGACGTTCTATCTGACTGGTCATAGTCGCAGGATCCACGTCGCAATTTAGGCCAGGGGCTCTTATAGGGTTTATAAGTGCCATACCTCCTGTCCTATAATAAAGTTCTAATGCCAAAAGGCTTGCATGGCTACAACCAAATGCAAAGAGATTCTTACCATTTAATACTGCGTCGCTCATGAGCTTAGCACCCTCATTGAGAGCATCCTTTTGAGTTGTAATGACTTTTTCTAAAATTTCATTCATATTATCAAAATAGGCTTGTATTACATCCATATTATATCTCCTCCTTACCAATCTATTATATATTCGGGAAAGTGTCGGCTAAGTTTCTCTCGTGCCTTATCAATAGATATATCTTGTTTTAATATCTCATAAACAGCCCCCGCTAAAACATGCTCAAACCACGGCTTCTCTACAGTGATATTCGGATACATCTCCCTCAACATTTTACTAAAGGTTTCATACATTAGTGGATGAGTCTTCCATGCCCCACCACAGCAAACAACCCTCTGGTATTCTATAGGAATGTTTTCGCGCTTGATTATACAATCTGTCTGTATTGCCATAAGTTCTCCCGCTTCACGTAGTATGCTCAGAGCAACCCTATCCCCGGCACGGGCCGCTTCACCTACTATACGCGTAAGGGACGCCACTTTTCGAAAAGGTGCTACAGATTCATGAACTTTTTTTACCATCTCATAACCCCTATCAATTTGCCAATCACGTTTGATGAGTTCATACATCAAGGTAGGTTCTCTCCAGCCCTCTATTCCAGCTACTACTTTGCGTATAGCCTTTTGTCCAATCCATGTCCCACTACCTTGATCTCCTAGAATCGGGCCCCAAGCACCTACCACTGAGTTTAGTCTTTTGTCCTTCCGAACATAAAACACATCTGATCCGGTCCCAGATAGGGCAAGTATTCCCTCATCGCGCATAAAACCTGCTAATAGACCTGCCTTAGCCTCTCGTAAGGGTTTAACCTCAGCTACTGTTGCATATTTTTCAAGTTCCTCATAGAGAATCTTAACCGGTCCTACAAACACTACATACAATCTATCTATCTGCCTATTGCCTTCTTTACCAAATACCTGCCTAAGACAATCTACAACATTGGCGCGACTATCCTCGTAAGATGTCTGATTGACATTTACTCCTCCACTTAAACCCTTGCTTATAAGGCGCAATTCGTCATCGAACAGCACCATGCTAAGCTTAGTTCCTCCCCCATCTACAGCTAGTTTTAATCCCATATGCTATTCTCTCCACTCAATTTAATTTGCTGCCTATTAATGCATACGAAAATCTAAGTGTAGCGGTGGCGTATGCTCTCTCTTGATTCTATCTATTAATGCATCGTCAACTATATCCCCGGTTTCTTTAGCTGTCTTCATTGCCATCATTTTAAACCAAAGATCAGTTAGCTTTACCTCACCTTCTCTTACATCAGTTAGCTCAATATCTTCATCTAACATTGATTCAGCCCTTGCAATATCTTCAATATTTAATAGCGCTTCGATAAGCAGGACCTTAAGCCTTCCCCACTCCTTTACTTCTTGGGGTAGCCTCTCATATAAATCTACTGCTTCCTGTGACATTCCTGCCTTATTTAACGATTCTATAGCCTCTTTAACAATATTTCGCTCAGGAAGCATGTTTGCTGCCTTAACCCAAGATTCAATAGCACCATTTTCATCCTCTGCCATACTTCGCAACAAGGCTTTGTTTCTAAGTGCCCATGGGCTAACCTCACATTTTAACGACATGTCGAAAGCCTCCTCGGCTTCCTGCATTTTACCTGCATAGGCTAAGATTACTCCATATTGGTAATATCCGTACCAATGTTTACTAGCACCATTATCGATAGACTCTTTAAGGATTGTTTCCCATTCATCGCCTATCTGATAGCTATTTGGTTCATCCAGCACGTTAGGACAGGGCAAGGCACCATCTTCTATTAACTGTATCCATGGTTTTTCTGCATCCCCTATGCTTTCCACAGGAAAATTCAAATTGCCGTCATTAAATCTATCCTTCAAGAGCTTGTTTTCTACTATTGCCCATCCATCTCCTAAATCTTCTATTTTTCCCTGACGCCCATCTAGTTCTGCCTTGGCCTTTAAATGCATATTCTTAACTAGATCTCTCGGACAGTTTTCTTCTAATGCTACATGGATGGCATTATATGCAGCATCCCAATCCTTTCCATGTACTATTTTGGCATCTGTTTTGACCGGTCCATATGCTTCCATCCAGCTTATAGAGTCATTGCCTTTCATAGGAAGATGTTCTAATTGCGTACGGGCTAAACCGGCTTGGAGTTCTATATAAGCATAGCCAGGCTTTGACAGAAATGCTTGCCAGTTTCGTCCGCCAGGACTCATTCCCCATACAAATAGTTTACGTCCCTGCAAATTATCTGTAGATGTTTGCACAAGACCATATCCATCTGCGCCTACGGCGCTAATCCAAGGTCTATCTCCCTTGGGAATATCAAAGAAAAAATCCATTGCCTGTGGCAGTTGTGTTGTATAGCTCATATCCCAATTTAATGTACCGGTTCTACCTGCACCGCCCCTGAGCTTATTCGCTTCAACAGTCATGTATGGAATATTTACTTTGCTGAGATTTCCTCCATATCCCCATCGGTAGGATTTATCAGATGGAACTAATACCCTAACATCCTCCCTTTCATCTACTGCGATATTGCTCCACCAATATACTGCTGTATCTGCATCTGTAGCATTGTCAATTTTAACTCTTATAAATAAATATTGTGAGTTTTTAGGTAGCATAGCCTCTATCTTAAATACTAAGCGCCTAACCCTTTCATATTGAAATAATCTTAATACTGGTGTACCGTCTTCTAATTCTAAACTTTCTGAAAACATCTTATCAACAGTAAAGGGACTATGCCCTATAATTCCTATATTCCATTCGACTCCTCCAGAAATCCAAGCATTTCTAAGGGCTAGATTACATGGTTGAAATACAGGATTGCGATGCAAAAGTTCCCTTTTTGTAGTTTTATCTATTAAAGACCAAAGTCGTCCCCCTAACTCTGGTAAAAAGGTGGCCTTGAGGTAGTCATTCTCTAATACTGCTGCTTTCCAAGCCCGCGGTTTCTTTTTTCTATCATATCCATCCTGAAGCAAATAGGGAAGTATGCCATTAACTCGTCCCCATCCCATGTATCTTGATTCTTCCTCTGTGATAGTATTTTTGTCAATAGGAATATATGCGTGTTGATCAGCTACTTTTCTTAGATCCGGCAATGGATTTAGTTTGCCAAGGGATGCAGAAGGCATTTCATAACTTGTAAATGTTAATGTAGACACCTATATACCCACTCCTTTATTTTCAATACATAACAAGATCGCCCGCTCTGATTAGAGTGAGCGATCTTATTATTTCTAAGATTTATACTAGCCTAGTTTATTGTGCTGCATTCCACTCGTCTATCTGTTTTTGTGTCTCTTCAATTATTTTATCAACGCCATTGGCTTTTAATTTGGCATTGAAATCCTCTATTTGCTTTTCTATTACTTCTATGGATTCTAGTCTACCATTACGTAGGTCATCACGGTATTCCATAACTACATTAGTACAGGCTGCAATTTCATTGGTAATTGGTGTAGTATCAAGGGAGAATCCCATATGTCTTGGAATAACCGCCTCATTGTTATATCTTACTAATTCATCTAGCATTATGCCATCAGGTCCAACTAAATCTTCAGGAGCGTTTACTATAGTGAGGTTGCCTATAGGTGCCGCATACCAGTAGTAATATCCCCAGTCAGATTGGTCTCCTACGTTACGTTCACTACCTTCAAATTGCATCTTGCCCTCATCATTTATAATATAATGTGTGCCTTCAAGTCCAAATCGCATAGTAGTAGCGAAATATGGATCATTATTTACAAGCTCTAGCATCATCATGGCACGCTCTTTCTCCGCACAGTTAGCTGCTATGGCTGTACCAGCACTGAAATAGTTATTAGTATCGGTCCATATGTTTTCAGATACCACCATCTTTGTAGTAAATTTCTCACCGTATAGATGCTCTTGCATATATGCATATCCCCAGCCTGCCCAGCCAAACATTCCACCTGTATAGTTCCATTCGCCTTCATGTTTATAGGCAATTATATTATCCTGCACCCATTGGAACCGCTGCTTACAAAACTCTTTATACTCATCGGTATCGTATAAATTAAATACAGTATTATCATCATATGCCGCTATATCAAAGAATGGATCAATATTGCAGGCAACTATATATGAATCTCGTAGAAATGACTCGATAGCGAAGTTATAGGGAGATTCAGCGCCGGATATATTACATAGAGGATATAACTCATCATACTCAGGGAATTTCTCCGCACGTTTTTCTAGGACTTCTTCAAAGAAAGGCCCAAGTTGGCGGAAGTTCTTATACTCTAAATTATCCATATCTAGCTCTAAAGCTTCTGCCATATCTGCATTGTATACAAGAGACATTATATAGCAGTTGTCTTTGAGGGATGGAATACCGTATATATTCCCATCAATTTTCATTGCATCCCATACATCACTAGAAAATAGTGCCTTTGTACCTTCACCATAT
The DNA here is from genome assembly GCA_012799205.1 of Clostridiales bacterium. Lineage (GTDB taxonomy): Bacteria > Bacillota > Clostridia > Caldicoprobacterales > Xylanivirgaceae > JAAZLT01. The sequence goes on along the minus strand of JAAZLT010000058.1, from coordinate 11,970 downwards.
TCGTCTAATAAATCATTTAATGGTGCAAAAGATCCCCTTGTAGCCTGGACTACATAGTCAAGTTTTGCCTGGCTACCAAACCCTATCACACCTACATCCTGTCCTGCACTGAGCATTGTGGGCATTTTCTCTTCCCAGTCCTTCGCAGGCCAAAAGTGCATATTTACATTGGCATTAATCTCCTCTTTAAGGTATTCATTAATTGCATCATTTATAAGCTGATGATCAGGTTTTTGGTCCTGGCCAATATACCAATCAAATGTTACGAATTCCAATTCCTCATCTTTTTTTCCTTCGTCTTTTTTTTCTTCATCTTTCTCAGCATCATCTTTCTTGCCTTCCTCTTTACCTTTTGATGCTTCCTCTTGCTTAGAAGGTTTTCCTTTGTCGCCACAAGCAACCATTGGAATAACCATTACAAGTACTACTAATAATATGAGTAACCTTGTAAACCATATCTTTTTCATATAGATCCTCCTTATATATATTCGTAAGGTGCATCTTAGGCTCCTTACATATTATTGTATTAGTGATGAGGTGTTTTCTATGTTCCCCATACTAAAGTGAATACATGAGAATTTCAATCTTTAATACTTCCAAGAGTCAACCCCTGTACAAAGTAACGTTGGAAAAAAGGATATGCAAATAACATAGGTACAATTACTGCTAGAGTACAAGCCATCCGTAGGTTTTCATCGGGTAGATTACGTAGCAGCAATATACCATCCGGAGTTCCGGCGATTTCAGCATTTTGTTTCAAAAAGGATATGGAATCCTGTATCTTTGTTAGTAAAGTCTGAAGAGGAACTAATTTCGGATTTTGTATATAAAGCATACCTGTAAACCAATTGTTCCAGCGAGATACTAGGCTAAAAAGCCCTATAGTTGCGATCCCCGGTTTTAGAAGCGGAAGTCCTATGCTAGTAAATGCGCGGAAATGCCCAGCCCCATCAATTCGTGCAGCATCAAATAGGGCCTCTGGTATTGTAGTACGAATAAATGTACGAAGTATAATTGTGTGATATGCATTCACAAGTGATGGTAATATGAATATCCATATACTATCATTTATGCCTAGATAACGAACATTAAGTATATAGCTAGGTACAAGTCCTCCACCAAATAACATCGTAAAAAAGAGTATCCATGTCAAGAACTTACCATGCTTAAAGTTTGGTTGTGCTATAACATATGCATACATGGTCATCGCTGCAAGACTCATCACTGTACCTGTAATAGTATGGATGATTGTAATTATATATGAATCTAGTAGCTGATCTCCCATTTTCATAAGATATTTGTAACCATCTAGGCTCCATTCGCTAGGAAAGAAAGTAAAACCGTTATTTGCTATACTAAGTTCACTGGAAAAAGATACAACTATAATTAATATCATAGGAATAACAACTAATAGGCCTGCTATAAATAATATAAAAACAAATATGGAATTCCATGTAGTGGATATTTGAGTTAGTTTATTTGCTCCACTTGGCTCTCTACTCATATATAAACATCCTTTCTATGCTTATTTGAAATTTCTAGAACATCGCACTATCTGCATCAAGTTTGGTAACTATTTTATTAGCCACTATGACTAACACAAATCCTACTACTGATTGATATAGGCCGGCGGCTGTCGACATACCTACATTACTTAAATATATTAGAGCCCTGTAAATATAAGTGTCTATAACGTCAGTGACAGGATAGAGCATTCCATTATCCATAGGTACGTTATAAAATAGGCCGAAGTCTCCGCGAAAGATTGACCCCATTGATAGGATAAGGGATATTCCAATGATATGTCGTAAGTGTGGCAATGTGATATATCTTGCTTTTTGCCAATTAGTAGCCCCATCGAGTACTGCAGCTTCATATAACTCTACTGATATTCCAGATATAACCGCAAGATATAGTACCGTTTGATACCCAACCCCTTTCCATGCATTTACAAATACTAGAAGTGGTGGCCATATTTTAGGTCTATGATACCAATTTATTAAACCAGGTTCCCCTGTCGATCTGATTATAACGTTCACCAATCCGTTATCTCTATCTAGAAATGCGTTTACCAGAATTGCAACCACTGCATAAGATAAGAAAAAGGGCATCATGTAAATTGTTTGCATTGTTTTAGCATAGGCTGCAGAACGAAGCGAGCTGAGCATAAGCGCAAGTGTTATTGATATTACAAGATTTACTACAATAAATACTAGATTATAGACTACTGTATTGCGAGTTATAACCCAGGCATCTGTTGTAGAAAATAGAAATTCAAAATTCCGAAATCCTACAAAGGGACTGGTCAAAATCCCCTTTGTTATATTAAAATCTTGAAATGCCATTACAAGTCCGACCATAGGAAGGTAGCAAAAGATAACTAAATATAATACCGTGGGTAATGCCATTAGGTAGAGAGGAAAATCTTCTGCATTAATTAGCTTTCCCCTATTACTGTTACTTTTAATAGTGATACGTTTTTTCATATAAATTCCCCCTCAGATAGATCTGTAATCTGTATGAATAATATGTATATAATTTATTCAAATCACTTTACTTCTTATAGTAAAAGGGTTCACTTAGCTCTTATAAAGAATGAAAAAGAAACTAGTTGCCTGATTGAGCTAGTTATATTGAACTGTTGGTATAGTATAGTATATTGTGCTATATAAAGGCTGCATTTGTTATTAGATAAAATCTAGTTAATTATACGATTATTATATATGTTTTTAGGTAATATGTCAAGGATTCCGACTGTATTTTTGTACATTATTTTAAACAGCTATATACTTCCCTTTAAGTATAACACCAATAGGTTTGATTGCTTTATGAAAAATGCGAGACGAATTTTCGCAATCAATATAGGTATCCGATTGATCTATTACTTTAAAAAATGTGATGTTCTTTAGCTCTCTATCCATATCGCACCAGCCATTCAGCCTAAGTATTTTAGCGGGTAGTTTAGTAATGCCATAGAGAATATCCTCTAATGGAAGACCTATACCATACATTTTTGTAAGCAGTGTGGGTAGATCAATACAATATTTCTTACGGGATTGCTTGTGAAGATCAGAACCAATAGTCATTTTAGGGAGAGACCCATTTTTAATGGCCTTCTCAGCCACATCAAATGAAAATGATCCTCCGCCATGACCAACATCAAAAATTACACCTCGTCGGAGCATGGCCTGTGTTGCAGGTGCGGGGGTACCATCAGATTCCCACATATCACCCCCACGTGCATTAAAGCAATGGGTTATTATATCTCCCCTATACATATAGGGTTCTATTTCCGTGATATACGGTGGGTTACCCCCAATATGAACCTGTTTAGGCAAGCTAAGTTCTCTGGCAGCTTCCGCGGCAATCTTAAGTGGTTCAATCCCCTCATGACGAATTACTTCACTACCTATTCTAACCTTGATTCCGCTTATTAAATCATGATTCTCCCTAACGCATTTTACTGTCTTTTCTACTGAAAGATACTCCATAGCATTGTATTCATGATGATATATAACTCCAATTGGACTTATACAAAGAAATAGAGTAAAGTTTGTTCGTATAGTGGGTGCAATATATTTTCGAAATCCATCTATTGTGTACTCCCCAACTGTTCCTGATTCTGCCAGCATACATGTTCCTGTCTTATAACCTATCTCATCGGCATTTGTACCGAATAATCCAAAACCATCAAAAAAATGTGTGTGCATATCAATAAAACCTGGTGATGCATATACTTCAGGCTGCAATTTTTTGGACGAGGGTTCAAAGAAGTATTTTCCTTTACTCTTTCTAATCCACCCATCTATAAAGGCGTTTTTATCCGCTATATATGCACGTACTATAAGTCCATCAATCATATCTTGAACATCCCCCTATAGTTTATTTACACTTCTAAGAATCTTTTTATTTGTCTGGCGATGTAATCTCCTTCCCCTGTTCGCAGGTTAATTGAATTTATAAAGATCTGGTCCTTTCGGCCAGATTTATCATCAGCGTTATACCAGCCTATATCTATTGCAGGATCACATTTCTCATACATAAATATTGCACAATCAGAGCCAAGCTTTCCATCAGGTAAATCAATTATTATCATAGGAGCATCTTGGCCAAGCCTTCCATGCTGTACACGTCTAATGTCTAGTCTATGTACATCCCCAAGACCTTCTACAACCTCATCTAAAAGTCCATTAAGGCGTCTATATTCATCTTTAGGATCAGCCTCTAAAAATAGTTTAACTGCAGTATATATGGCTGCATATTCCTCTTTACTCACCTTATAAGGACGCCCAATGTTAGCGCTAGAAAATACAAGCTCATACATAGGATGTGTAATATATTCCCTCCCTAAAAAGATCCCTGTAGCCTGGGGGCCAGAGATAAACTTTCCCCCGCTAAATATAATTCCATCAGCGCCCAATTCCTTTGTATAATGCCACATATTAGATTTTGGCGGAAGCTGGGCCGCTGCATCAATTATGATCGGAATATTATTACTCTGGCAGGTCTTTATAACATCAACTATATCAGGCACATCTTTCTCATAGTAGTCGGCAAGAAAGAAGAACATCCCAGCTGTTTTTTCACTCACTGCATTACTAATAGCATCTAATGTTGCATCTATTGTTATAAGTTTTGCACCGGCCAGCTGAATTAACTTCCAATATGGTAGCATAGGTATAGTTGTCTGATTGCTAAAAACTATAATTTCATCTTTGAGACAGTTATTTGCATCAGGCAACTGTTTTAATAATTGCGGATCACCCTCTGTTATTAGAGATGCAACAGAAAGAACAACACAGGCTGCTGCACCACTTGAAATAAACGCAGACTCATTTTGGGTCATCTGTGCAATATTGGCGCATACCTTGTTCGCCAATTCTGATATACTTACAAAAGATGTAGCTGCTTCACACATAGCGTTCAATGTGATACTACACATTCTAGAGCCGCCTATCTTTGTATATGTATCACTAGCATTTATTATCTTTTTTAAACCCAATTTCTCATAAATACCCATTTCATATACACCTCTTTTTATATTGTTTCGCTTTAGTCAAATCATAGGTGGATATATAGTATTTAAGGCTCTATAGGAATATAATCATTGCTATTAAAACCTTATAGTGATACTAGCTCCCCCATCAACCATTAATACCTGGCCTGTCACATAATTAGACATATCAGATGCAAGATATAGCGCAGCGTTTGCAACATCTTCTGACTTGCCTGGCTTTAAAAGCTGCGCCTCATCCATTACTTTTATAATATTATCGCGCTCAGTTCCTTTCGGATAACTTTCTACAAATTGTATCATGTTATCTGACATAATAAGGCCTGGTGCGATAGTATTAACACGTATACCCTTGTCAGCATAGTCTATAGCGGCCGCTCGCCCTATGGCATTCATAGCACCCTTTGTGGCAGCATATATTCCAAATCTTTGTCTAGATTGAACTGCATGAATAGATGATATATTTATTATATTTCCTACTCCTCTTGAGATCATCCCTAGTATAAACTTTTTCATACATCTTATACCACTTGTGAACTACTCGCCACTTGCTTACATTCGTTCGCCGAAGTGGGAGCTTCTTGGTCAATAGCAGTAATCCGCCAAGTTTACCCAAGCTCTGAGGGTAGTCCCTACCCCAACAGTACCAAAATTATATAGCTAATTTCAGCAGGTTTTTACTAGCATTTATATCTCTATCATGTTCAGTTTTACATTCAGGACAGCACCACACTCTAAGTGCTAAGTTTTTCACTTCTGAATTCTTATACCCACAATTAGAGCATAACTGACTACTGGCATAATTAGATGGTGCCACTATAATCTCTCTACCATACCAATCAGCTTTATATTCTAATTGCCTTCTGAACTTCGACCATGATACCTCATTTATTGCTTTTGCTAGTTTGTGATTTCTTAGCATATTAGAAACCCTAAGATCTTCTATAACTATAACTTGGTTTTCGTTTATAATTTTAGAAGATAATTTATGCAAGAAGTCTTTTCTTTGATTAGTTATTTTTTCATACAACCTTGCTACCTTTAGCCTTGCTTTGTTTCTGTTTTTACTGCCCTTTTCCTTTCTTGATAAGTCTCTTTGTAGTTTTGCGAGTCTTTTCTCTGACTTCCTAAGCCATTTAGGGTTTTCATATACTTTTCCGTCTGATGTAATCGCAAAATCTTTAATACCTAAATCTACTCCTACCTTATTTTTGCTTTTAGGTAATTGTTTTATATCTTCATTTACCAAAATAGATATATAATATTTATTAGTAGGTGTTTTTGTTATTGTACAAGACCTAATTTCCCCGTCAAATTGCCTGTGTTGAACAATTCTTACCGTAGATTTTAATTTTGGCAATTTTATATACCTATCTTTAATAAATACAGTCCCTTTTTGATTATTAGTAGTATAAGAATGTATATTGTTCTTTTTAGACTTGAATTTAGGAAAGCCAACGGATTTATCTCTAAAAAAGTTCCTATAGGCTTTATTCAAATCCATCTGTGCATTTGCTAAGGCTAAACTATCCACTTCTTTAAGCCAAGTATATTCTTTCTTGTATTGTGCAGGTGTGTTATTAAGCATTTCACAAGTCTTTTTATAATGTTCAATTTTATCTGCTAACATTCGATTATAAATGAACCTAGTGCAGCCAAAACATTTAGCAAAATATTCTTGCTGTTCTTTATTTGGGTATAGTCTAAACTTGTATGCTTTTAACATAAACGCACCTCACTTTCCTTGATTTTCTATATACTGCTTAATTACATCAATTGGTGCTCCACCTGTTGTTACTAAGCAAAAACCTCTAGACCAAAAAGCTTCCTTCCAAAGCTTACTTTTTATATTAGGAAACTCTTTCTTTATCAGCCTACTGCTAGCACTTTTATAAGCATTAATAAACTTACTTATTTCCGTATTTGGGTGAGCCTTGAATAAAATATGAACATGGTCCCTATTCATCTCACCACCTACGCACAGCTTAGAGGTGGGAGAATTCTTGCCCTAAAGATGGTTAAACTATAAACTCCGTATACATATAATATGTAATTACTATCTAATAAATATATTACCTCACTATACTTTCTCTTGCACAAAACTAGGACTAGGAAACTCTATCCTATAAACTTCATCAGTTATAAGACCTGTTGTTTTATCCCTCTTTGCAATTGCTACTTCATTACTCTTTTGGTTGGCTATTGCAATATAATCATCATCCCCCAATAGTTCTATATGCCTGGGCCAATCTCCAAAGCATTCCTGGTTCCCAATCATCTCTAACAAACCATCTTCTCCCACCTTAAAAACTCCTATTGTATTGGCCCCTCGATTCGCCCCATAAAGAAATCTCCTATCTTTGGTAATACATAAAGTGGAGCAATAGCTTTCCCCATTAAATGCTTTAGGAAGGGTGCTGATTTTCTGAACTATTCTACTTTTCTCTTTTCCTATATCTACAATTATTATCTTATTAGAATACTCAGTTATAATATACATGAGATCTAACTCAGGATATAATATAATATGTCTGGGGCCTTCTCCTTTATCTAGCTGAAGGTACCCATCTTCAATAAGATTGCCCTTACATATATTATAGAAATATACCCTATCCAAAGCTATATTTGCAGAATAGAGTCTTCTCTCCTGCTGATCAGACACCACGCAGTGCGCCCTAGTTTGCCTTTGTACATCACCTTTTTGTGTTAGATGGCTTAGAAGTTTTCCAAACCCGTCTTTGCCAACTTCAATAGAGAACACATCACCACTACCATAACACCCACCTACTAATATTTTATTTTTGGGTAGGTATGATATATGACATAACATATCCCCTTTTAGCTCACTTGACTCCAATAATTGATAAGTATTGTCTTGAGTAGAAAACATATGTACTGAGGATCCTTCTTGCTTTTCCGTTATTCCAAATAACAGATTCTCATGGATACTTAAAAACGATGATGCTTCAATATTACTATCTTTGTCATCATTACTTTTCCATAATAGTATCCTTTCATTTCCTCCATTCCCTAAATCATATAGACCTATTGAGTTGGTATCACCACCGCCGTAACCTGAAATGAATACTTTCATGACCATTTCCCCTTCTTTCTAAGATCTCTTTATATCTCTATTAACTTATTATAATTATCATTGTATTTATATTTTTTATAGATTGGCCAATCGACATGTTGTTTTGGTTGAAATAGGATCTTATATTGTATATAGAATATCATATATAATCTGAAAATGATATAAAAATATTTATACATACAAGAAAGGGCGTGACACATGAGATGTCACACCCTTTCTTGTTATATTATAGACTAAGCTTATTAATGTCTGCTTTGCCCACTCATTTGATTTTGAACGTCTTGTATCATACGTCTTACCATTTCTCCACCTATAGATCCAACCTCTCTAGCTGTGAGGTCACCATTATAACCCTGTTTTAGATCTACACCCATTTGGTTTGCTATCTCAAATTTCATATTATCTAGTGCTCCCTTAGCTTCAGGGACTAAATTTCTCTTACTTCCTGTTTTTCTATTTGGCATAATCTCACCTCCTGTATCTGGTCTGATATTAACTTAACCTTTTTTCAGAAAAATATATCTGGCAATATATTCATAGTGTAAATATATATTTATATATACAATTTCTCTAATATCATTTCTCAATTTAAAAATAAAATTCATCTATGATAAAAAACAAAAAAAGCCAGATAGTTAGATATCACACTATCTGGCCTCTCATTTATATAAATACAACGTTTCCCTGATTTTATCAGCAGAATATTTAGTTAAAACCTCTTAGGTATAAGATCTTGTATTGAAACTCCATCTTCCTTTTTCTCTTCTGCTCCGTATATTTCATCTAGATATTCCTCAGAATATTTCTTTGTAAAAAGGCTAACTGTAGGGACCACCAATAAAGATACTGCCATCGCTATGGCCCCTATAATAGGAGCGTCCTTAGCATTTAGTCCCCCTACAATTGCTAGTATTAAAGAAGTCCCAAGTCCTGAAAGAATACCCGACCATGCACCCATTTTTGTGGTACCTCTCCAGTATAATCCATATAAAAATGGTGCTAAAAATGCCCCTGCAATCGTCCCCCAAGAAAATGACATGAGAGTTAAAATACCCGCCTTATTTGTAACTGCAATCACAAAAGACACTAGGACAAAAAGAGCACAGAGCAATCGCATTACCAACATCACATTCTTTTTACTCAGATTCGGCATAAGGACCCCTTTTATTAGATCCATAGAAATAGCAGAACTAGAGACTAAAACCAGTGATGAAAGGGTGGACATGGATGCAGATAGTACCAAAATGAGTATCACGCCCATCAATACTTCCGGTAGGGCCAACTCTAACAATCTGGGCATTATCATATCTACATTAGCATTCCCTGTAACTGCATCTATGGGAAGTTTATTATCTAAAAAGAGTCTGCCAAACGAACCTGTAAAATATGCACCACCTGCAACTAATAAAGCAAACAAAGTAGATATTACAGTGGCCCTTTTTACAGATGCATCATCCTTTATAGCATAGAATTTATGTATCATCTGTGGCAATCCCCAGCTTCCAAGGCTTGTGAGTATTACAAGGGATAAAAGTGGATAGAATCCGCCAGGCCCAATGGGACCGGTAAGTTGCGGATCTATTTTCTTTAGGCTTTCAATGCCACCTGATATTCCATTTACAATAGGATTTCTAAGTACATAAAATATCATAAGACATATTCCGCCAATCATAATTATGCCCTGAATGAAGTCAGTAATTGCCATGGCAAAATATCCACCGAGTATTATATATATGCCGGTGACAATAGCCATGCCAACCATACAATATATGAAAGGTATACCTAGGACCTGCTCAAAAAGATAGCTTAGTCCTTGATATACAGAGGCTGAGTAGGGGACTAGAAATACAAATATTACTATGGCTGATAATACCTTTAATGCTCTACTGTTATAGCGCCGTTCAAAGAATTCAGGCATAGTAGAAACATTTAACCTATGTGTAATCGCCCTTGTCCTCTTGGCTAGCACCCTCCATGCTAGGTAACTGCCTAAAAATGCATTGCCTACAGCTATCCAAGTAGCAGATATTCCAAAGTCCCAGCCTATTCCCCCAGCGTAACCTATGAATATAACAGCCGAAAAATATGTTGTGCCATAGGCAAATGCTGACATCCATGGCCCTATATTCCTTCCTCCTAGAAAGAAATCTTGGACCGAGGAAGTTTTCCTCATACTATAAATACCTACACCTATTAGCATTGCAACATAAATACCAATTAATATAAATTTCATCATTCTACCATCCTTCTATACTACTATTTTTGTAATACTTGAGCTTTTCTACCGTACTAACCGTATTACATGGCTACTATTTTATATTAAAATCTAAAAAAGGTAAAGCCCTACTTGTTTAAAAGGTCTATTCTATATTTCTCCCCTTCCATGTTTTGTATAAATAATATAGCTTCCTCAGACATGGTCTGGATTGTAAGTCCTAGTCTTTCTATATTATCTATTACATAGATAAAACCTGTGAATGTCTCATCTATAGTCAAAGCTTCCATCTCACTGGTTGAGTACATAACCTCGCCTGTCTCGGAATTTATATTTATTTTGCCATTTCCCTCAAACGAGATGTTATCCCCTAAATATACTAATTGGTCAGGATAAAGAGATATATCCCTAAATAAATCCATTCCTATATTCTTTTCAATTAAAGTATCCCTTAGATATGTCGTTAGACTTTTGTATCTATTTTCTCCTATCTTCTCTAGCAATATCTTAGGATAATCCTTAGCTAGGCCAAAATGGGACTTAATTATGGAGTTAACTCTTTCATTTAGCTTAAGACATTCGTCCGCATTATCCCCTGATACTATAAGCCCATGGTTCTCCATAAATATTACTTTTGGTGCATGACCTTTTGCATCCATGTACTGTTTCATGGCCTTATTTAGCTCTATAGTCAAATCAAATCCAGGATTGACATAGGGGGCCCACAACATACCAATAGAATCATCAAAAATTGCATTCGCTATGTCTTCTCCCTCAACAGCGCAGCATAATATATTTGCATAGACTGAATGAGTGTGAATAACATATCTATCCATGAAAGAATGAAACCCTGTTTCGATAGAAGGACGTAAATCTTTGGGATTCATCCCCTCAGGAATACAGCCTTTCATAAAACTTGCGCTCTCTATTTCAAAGTTCACATCCCTATCTAAGTCTACGGTATTAAAGTAGTCTCTAATCTTTTGATAGTCAACTATGACATATCCATCTTTAGTTGTTATCTGATCTAGTCGATAGCCTGAGGCCTTAACTGCCATGAGCCTATCGTCTATTTTATACGATGTATTGCCACCACCGCCTTGTACTAGATCCGGATATTGGCCCACCTCTTGTGAAACCATCTCAAATTGTTTCAGTTTATTAGGATCCATATGCCTATCTCCCTTATATTAAAATTTCTTGCTTTAATCTTTTATATAAATGAAGGCTTATATTGTTTAAGTCCAAATGAATCGCCTATAATACATCTACCCTCTTGTATATTTTCTATATACTCTCCTGCTATAAACTGTACTATAGTGTTGCCAAGGACAGATGCCTCTATTGGCCCTGCAACCACCATTTTGCCTGTAGCATCTGCTGTCATTTGGCAAAGGAAAGTATCTTGAGTTCCTCCCCCTACCATGTTTATCTGCTCTATCTTCTCACCTATTAAATCTTCCAATTCATTTATAACCTTAGCGTATTTCGATGTTAAGCCATTATATACAGCAATTGATATCTCGCCGAGATTGCTAGGCCGCCCTTGGCCTTGTTCGATACAATACTCTACTATTTCTGTTACCATATTATCAGGTGCCATAAACCTAGGATCATCTGGGTCTATACTAAAGTGATTGTTATCGG
>JAAZLT010000057.1 GCA_012799205.1 Clostridiales bacterium | reverse complement strand
TGCGATACAAATTCAAAACGCAAATGAGGTAATACTTTTAATAACAGCAACAACTGACTACTTTAGTGAGGACCCTGCAAATGAGTGTGAAATAAGAATAGAGCGAGCTATTAGAAAAGGTTATGATAGACTTAGGTCTAGCCATATTCAAGACTACAGAGAGCTTTTCCGTAGAGTGGAAATAGATTTATACAGTGATGATAAGGATAGTTTACCGACAGATGTGAGACTAGAGAAATTAAAAGATGGAGAGAAAGATCTTGGTCTTGTGGAGCTGTTTTTCCAATATGGAAGATATCTTTTGATATCTAGCTCTAGACCAGGAGGGCTTCCTGCAAACCTCCAGGGATTGTGGTGTGATGAAATCAATCCTCCCTGGAATTGTGATTATCATCTGAATATAAATCTTCAGATGAACTATTGGCCGGCTGAGCCTACAAATCTATCAGAGTGTCATAAGCCTTTATTCCCATTTATAGAATCTTTGGTAGAGCCAGGCAAAAGGACAGCAAATATATGTTATGGAGCCAAGGGATGGGTCGTGCATACAGCTACAAATTTATGGGGCTTTACATCACCTTGTGAACATCCTAGTTGGGGATGCTTTTCGGCAGCAGGAGCATGGATGTGTCAACACTTGTGGGAACATTACTCCTACACCTTAGATGAAGAGTTTTTGCGCTGGGCTTATCCAATAATGAAGGAAAGTGCCAAGTTTTATTTAGATTTTTTGGTAGAGCACCCTAAAACAGGTTATCTAGTAACCGCACCGTCGAATTCGCCTGAAAACAGTTTTATAACTTCCGATGGCCAGGTGGCATCGGTATGTGCTGGTCCAACTATGGATATACAGATTATATGGGACCTTTTTACAAATTGTATAGAAGCATCGCAGATATTAGGCATAGATGAAGACTTCAGACAAACACTTGTTGACACACGATTAAAACTTTCGCCGATGCAGATAGGCAAGCATGGACAAATACAAGAATGGCTCGAGGATTTTGATGAACACGAACCTGGTCATAGACATATGTCTCATTTGTTTGGGTTACACCCTGGAAGACAAATTACTTATCATAGGACACCAAAGCTTGTAGAAGCTGCAAGAAAAGTGATCAATTGCCGACTAGAAGCTGGTGGAGGGCACACCGGCTGGAGTAGGGCTTGGATAATTAACTTTTTTGCTAGATTACATGACGGAGATAATGCATTTTATCATCTTGAAGAGCTGTTAAAAAAATCTACATTACCCAATCTGTTTGATAGCCATCCACCATTTCAAATTGATGGAAATTTTGGTGGCACAGCTGGGATAGCTGAAATGCTACTTCAAAGCCATGAAGGTTTTATAAGGCTCTTACCGGCTCTACCAAGAGAGTGGAAAAATGGAAGTGTAAGTGGACTGATAGCTCGTGGTGCCTTTGAAGTGGGCCTTTGAAGTGGATATAGAATGGTCTGATAACAATCTAAACAAGGCTTCCATATATTCTATGAAGGGTAAGTTGTGTAGAGTGTATTCTGAATCGCCATTGAAGGTAGAGCGTAATGGGATAGAAGTATCGTTAACAACTATAGATGAAAATATAATAGAATTTATCACAGAAGCAGGGAACACATATACAATATATATAGAATAATAAATGAGGTAAGATGGACAATCAGTCAAATAAGGACATTTATTGAAAAATGAGGCTGGCATCTTTGCCATGTTGCCTCCTTGAAATGATGTTAGTATATAAGTATGGACACAAAATGACGAATTTAAAACTATGATAGCAGAGCTAGTATTATCAGAAAAATCAGTAAAAGATGTGGCAAATGAATATAGCTTAAGGGAGTCTCTAGTTCGTAATTGGTCAAAACAAAAGGCTCCTATTGATGTGGAAGGCAATATCACAAGCCTTGAGGATATACTTAAAATAAAAAAGGAAAACGCAAGGCTCAAACCTGTTAACACTATGTGCACCATTTTAGACTATCCTCGTAGCACCTATTACGACAAATTAAAGGAAAAACCCAAGAATAAGTGGGAAAAGGAAAATAGAAAGCTTCAAGAGGATACTTTAAGGATATACAACGATAGCAATAAGATATATGGAGCACCTAAGATTCATGCAAAGCTTAAGACTCAAGACTATGAGGATATCAACTTAAAGAGAGTCCAAAGACATATGAAAAAGCTTGGCATAAAGTCAATTGTAGTAAAAAAATATAAACCCCAATCTAGTAAAAAGATCTATGATGAGGGAGAGAACCTATTAAATAAGGACCCTATAACTACAAACATAAATGAAAAATGGGTAGCTGATATTACTTATATCCACACTTTAAAACATGGATGGGCCTATCTAGCATCTATACTAGATTTACACACTCAAAAGATAGTAGGGTATAGCTTTTCTAGAACCATGGACACATCCTTAATAATGAAGGCTTTAGATAATGCTGTAACTACTCAAAAGCCGGGCAGAGGACTTATTATACATTTAGATAAGGGCTCACAGTATACATCTAACTAGTATCGGAAGAGTGTAGAATCAAAGGGATTTAAATTGTCATATAGCGCTAAGAGATCTCCGTATGATAATGCGTGTATAGAAAGTTTTCATGCAATATTTAAAAAGGAATTTGTATATCATAATACCCTTATAGATTATAATCATGCTAAACTTGCACTATTTCAGTATATAGAAGTGTTTTATAATAGAAATTTGAGTTTGTCGCCTTCGGGTGATAAAAAAGTAGCATTTATGAATGGCGTGTCAAGGGTGGCGGACTTCAATAAAAAACCTAAATTTTCGTACAAAGTATTGACATAGATCCACTTATTGCGATTAAAACTAGATTTTATTATGACTGCAGAAATTTTGCATAAACTCAAAGATACCAATGCTTGCCAGATATAGTGAAATGGATTATAATTTAATATAATAATCCATTTTATCATTTTTGGAAGGTGGTCTTATGGGTGTTGATGCCACGCTAATAGAACTAGAAAACCTGTGGTCTATATATAATCACTACTCAGCCATCGCTACAATAGACACAAATATAGTAATCGAATATTTCAGAGAATACACATATATATCTTTGGGGGCAATGCTATCGCATAAACTTTTACAATATGATAGAGACCTTCGAAAAAAACATGTAATCGAAGAATTAGATGGGATATTTTGCATCTTGGATTCCCAAAGGCTTTTAATTGACGATATAGATATACTCTTTAACCCAACATACGACATAGATATACTAGGTTATTTTGTAAAATTAGGAAGGAACAGGAGAATAATAGTGAACTGGCCTGGCGAATATAGCTCAGGTTATTTAATCTATGCTTTGCCCGGCTATGAAGACTATAAAATATATAGAACAAAAAACTATAATGTTATATGTATTGTATAAGGGGGAGAGGGATGAAATATTTAGAACTAATCAGTTTTGATCCAGTTGAGTCGATTATAGAATTAAAGCATGCAGATAATGCTGACAAAGCCAAAGAACTTGTGCAGTCTTATGTCATGTCTGATGGCATGGCAGACAGCTTAGACTACGGACTACTTAGGCATCTACAACTAGATGAGATAGTAAATAACAAGGGAGTTTTTATCGTTGGTAACTATGGGACGGGCAAAAGTCATTTAATGTCGGTTGTATCAGCTGTGGCAGAGGATAGTGCACTTCTTAATGAATTAAGAAATGAAAGATTCGCAGGTTATATGGAGCCAATTGCAGGTGAATTTGAGGTTCTCAGGATAGAATTGGGATCTGTGGAGAGTAGCCTTAGTGATAGTATCGTTAGAGAAATAGAAAAAGATCTCGAAAGAAGGGGAATTGACTACAAGTTCCCAGATAGCTCAACTATTACTAACCATAAAGGCGCATTTGAAGAGATGATGTATGCCTTTGAGACTAAATATCTAGGGAAGGGATATTTATTGGTAATAGACGAGTTTTTAGATTACCTAAGAGCCCGCACGGAGCGGGAGATGATAGCAGACCTAGGTTTTTTAAGAGAACTCGGAGAATTTGTCAAGACATCTAGGCTTAGGATAATTTGTGGTGTCCAGGAACAGTTATTTTCAAATCCAAAGTTTAACCATGTGGCCGAAAGCCTAAGTCGAATTCAAGATAGATTCGATCAGATAATAATCGGAAAAAAAGATACTAGTTATGTGGTCTCAGAGAGAATACTATCTAAGACCCCAGAGCAAAAGGCTTGGATAAGGGAACATTTAATGCCTTTTTGTCCACTGTATTCAGAAATGGCAGAGAAACTAGATGATTATGTTGACCTATATCCAATGCACCCGGCTTATATAGATATGTTTGAGAGGGTACGCATAGCGGAAAATAGGCATGTGCTTGAAACCATCTCAAAAACTATCAGTGATTTGTTAGATGAGGAAATCCCCGAAAATGCCCCTGGCATAATTTCATTTGACTCTTATTGGGAATTCATAAAAGTCAACTACGCGAGAAGATCCGAGGAGGATATAAGAAAAGTTCTTGACTCGTCAGGATCTTTGGAAGGGAAGGTATCTAGGGCATTTCCTAAAGTACAATATAAGGAGATGGCTTTACAGATTGTCTACGCCCTAAGTGTTCACAGGCTTACTACTAATGGAGTGAGAGTGCGACTAGGCCTTACAGCAAAGGATTTAAAAGACGATCTGTGTCTATATATAGAGAACTTGCCGGAAATGGATTCGGAATTTCTATTATCTATGGTCAATGTGGTACTAAAAGAGATAATAGTATTAATGAATGGAGAATTTATAGAACATAATGAAGAAAACGGACAATACTTTATAGACATTGACAAAGATATAGATTACGATGTGGAAATAGAGAGTATGGCAGACCTTTTATCCGATGAGGGATTAAATGAATATTACTATGCCATTGCCTATGAACTACTGGATTGGAAGGGGAATAGAGCAGTACCAGGTTATGAAATCTATGAATGTAGCTTAAATTGGGATAGTCATAATATATTCAGAAGGGGATACCTGTTTTTTGGCATACCTACAGAGCGCTCTACTGCCCAGCCACCAAGAGATTATTATATATACATACTGCCGCCCTATGGGGCCATGGATTATCAAGATGAAAAGAGAAAAGATGAGGTATTCTTTAGTCTTAGGCCAGATGATAAGTTTTATAGAAATCTGAAATTATATGCCGCTGCTAGGATATTGCAAGATAGAACCTCGGAACAGGGTAAGAAGGATATATATCGCAAGGAGGCCAGAAAATACGAAAGTAAAATAAAGAAATGGCTTAATAACAACAAAGAGACTCGCTATGATGTAGTATACAGAGGCGTTCAACAACAACTAATACAGGCCACAAAAGGGCGAACAAGGGGCTTTAATTTTAAGGACACAATTGATACGACGGCCTCCTTGTGTCTAGATGAATATTTTACAGAGCGCTACCCCGGATTCCCAGTTTTTAAAACAAGGGTTACTCAAGAGAACAACTTAGAATTGATAGATAGAGTCATAAAGCATTTTGCAGGCATAGAGACAGAGGATACTAGAGCATTTTTAAAGAGTTTTGGGCTGATAGAAAACGGTAGAATAGACGTAGAGAGCTCTAAATATGCCATGGAATTAGTAAGGCAGATGGAGAAATTGCCAAGGGATGGTGTCTTAAATAGATATGATATATTGGAAGAGGAACATAGAGGGTATGGAGAGCTGCGTGATAAGAGTTTTAAGATAGGCAATGAATATTTTATAGCGGTCATTTTAGCCCTTGTGCATACCGGCTATGCAAACCTTGCACTTAAAAACATAACTATCACGGCCTCAAATATGGATAGGCTAGCTGATATCTCTGGTTGGGATGTGAAGAATTTTAAGCATTTGATAAAACCAAGGGATGCTGCAATAGCAGAAATTAAGAGATTATTTGAAATATTAGACCTATCCCCAGGTATGGTTGTGAATGATAGTGAATTAAAAAATGGACTAGAAAAGCTACTAAACAGTGCAAATAACATAGCAAGACAGGCCTTGGAATGTAAGGGGTATATAAAAAAGCAGCCTAAGGTATGGGGAGAGCTACTGTTCCCAGAACAAATAGAAAAATTGTACGAACCTAAGGTTCAGGCTATATTAGAGGAATTTAGTAATTTTAGGAATAGGTACAACACAGTGGCTAAGCTAAAGAACTTAAACCTTACGATGGAGCAGTTGGATGAAATAGAAGAAGGAATAGGTTATATAGAAATAATAATCGAAAACAAAAAGTTTAAATCTGAGGTTGACTCTTTGGTCAACTATATAGCTAGTATAGAAAACTATTATTTGCCTAATAGCCTAAAAGACGATATCTCTAAAGCTAAAGAAGAGTTTTTCGATATAAGAGATAGAATTAGGAAATCTAAGAATGGAGAGAAGGCGGTAAGGGAGCTAGAGACTATACTCAATCCTATTAAGGCCGAATATATAGAACACTATCTAGAGATGCATGAGAAAGCTAGGCTGGGGATAAAAGGGTCGGAGAGAAAGGGAGAAATTATGAATTCCAGGGCTCGGCAAAACTTGAGGAGACTAACCGATATAGTTGGCATATTCCAAGAGACCCAGCTCTTAAGACTAGAAGAGATGCTAGCAAATCTTCAGGTCTGCTTTAAGCTTGACAACTCCACCCTAGAGGATAGGCCGATATGTCACCATTGTAATTTTGTGTTATCTGAGGGGACCCCCACAGTACAGGGGCAGCTAGAGTTTATAGAGGAAAACTTAGAAAAACTTTTAGATTCTTGGACTCAGATGTTAATTTCTTCATTAGAGGATCCCCTTATTAAAACTAACAAGGAATTGCTGAAAAAAGATCAGCAGGAGTTAATAGACAGGATTTTAGATGAGAGAGTTTTACCAGAGACTGTAGATGCTTTTTTTGTAGCCACTTTTAACACATTATTTGGGGGATTAGATAAAGTAAACATAGATACGTGGGATATAGTGGCCCTTTTGCAAAGTGTAGGGCCTACCACTGTAGACGAATTGAAACATAGGCTTTTCACATATATAGACGAGGAAGTGAAGGGAAAAGATTTAGATAAGGTTAGGATAATAGTTACAGCAAAACCTGAGAAGAGAGAAAAGATCTTTATTGCGGAGAATGGCGATGATGAAAGGGGCAGATTGCAATGAAACTGACAAGAGAAGATTTAGATAAGGTACGACATATAGAGGGTTTTCCCATAGGTGAGGATGAGGATATAATTGCCCTTTCAGATCCACCTTATTATACAGCTTGTCCCAATCCCTTTATAGAGGATTTTATAGAGGAACATGGTACTCCCTATGATGAGGAGACTGATGATTATAAGAGGGAGCCTTTTGCCGCCGATGTAAGCGAGGGGAAAAATGATCCTATATATAACGCTCATTCATATCATACAAAAGTGCCTCATAAGGCCATTATGAGATATATTCTTCATTATACAGAGCCGGGGGATATTGTGTTTGATGGTTTCTGTGGTACAGGGATGACTGGTGTCGCTGCCCAGATGTGTGGAAATCCTGATGCTGATTTAGAGTTTAAATATAAGATTGAAAAGGAGATGCCAGGTGTAAAATGGGGAACAAGGAAAGCTATATTAAATGATCTGTCCCCAGCAGCTACATTTATTGCCTACAACTACAATACCCCAGTAGATGTTGTAGAGTTTGAAAAAGAAGCCAATAGGATACTGGAAGAGTGTGAAGAAGAACTTGGATGGATGTATGAGACAAACCATGTGGATGAGAATGAGAATCAAATTCACGATATGACAGGGCCAGTTAAGGGTAAAATTAATTATACTGTATGGTCTGATGTATTTATATGTCCAAATTGCGGGGAAGAGTTAGTTTTTTGGAATGCTGCAGTAGATAAGGAAACGGGAAAAATAAGGAGCACTTTTTATTGTGGAAATTGTTCAATTGAACTAGGAAAAAGAGATTGTAATAAATCAATCAAATTAACTTTTGATGAAAGGATAGGCAAGACAATTGAGCTGATAAAGCAAGTTCCGGTATTAGCTAATTATAATGTGGGTCGGGAAAGGTTTGAAAAAAAACCTGATGACAATGATATGAAACTTATAAACGAAATTGCCAATATGGAGATACCATATTGGTTTCCAAGTAATGAAATAAAACATGGAGATAAAACAAGAGAAATGTTAAATAGACATATAAAATACATCCATCAGGTGTATACTAAAAGAACTCTTCATGTTTTGTCGGGTGTATTTGAAAAGATAAATAGCGTTAGTGATTATGAGATAAGACAATCCTTGAAGTTTATGTTTACTGGAGCAATAATAAGGCTTAACAAGACGAATAAGTATATACCTTCATTAAAAATAGCCCCAGGTCCCATAATGGGAACATTTTATATGCCTTCACTATATCCTGAAATTAACGCGTTAAATGGCCTACATAATAAATATAAAAACTTATCGAGGTTTATGGAGATCACAAAGAGAAACCAAGGTAACAATATTATTACAACACAAAGCAGTAATAATTTATCTAATATGGAGGATAATTCTGTTGACTATATATTTACAGATCCTCCATTTGGTGCAAACTTAATGTATTCCGAACTAAATATGATATGGGAG
>JAAZLT010000056.1 GCA_012799205.1 Clostridiales bacterium | reverse complement strand
CATCGCCTTTTCCTAAGCTTTACACCTTCTCTATAATCTCTTCTCTCTGCCCTGGATAGCACCCCTTTATTTTTATCTAAATATATCTTTTGGGCACTATCTATCCTGCCTAAAATAATGCTTACTACATACGTAGATATAGTAGTAAATGCAATATATATTATGTATTTAGGCCCTGCAAAAAAATAGAATACATAGCTTGCAAAGAGCAGTAGCATCCATTGAAAGCGTTTAGGAATTATATAATATACAAAAAACAAAACCGTTATAAATATTATAAAATTATAAGATGCAAATAACATTAAGCCCTCCTACCAATCCCCATCAGACAGGCGCTCTATTAGATCATATAGTGCCTTAGCTGAGTTAAAGTTCTCTGGTACTATCTCATCTGGTGGTATGGAAATTCCAAACTCCATATTGATCTCCGATATTAACGCAATAATATCAAAGGAATCTAATATATTTTCATCAATTAAGCTATCGCAGTTTTCAAAATCCACATCTGGGTGTAAATCCTCTAATATCTCTAATAGTAATTCCAATATCATTTCCTCCTTCTTCTCTTTCGGCTAAGGTTTTCTTTTATAAATACTCTATCTATCTTTTTATTAGCTGTAAGCGGCATCTCATCTAACTTTCGAATATGATTCGGCACCATATACCTTGGCAGCTTTTCCTTTAATATGTTTGCTAAATCTGCCACTTCTATATCGCCTACATAGAAAAGCTCTATCCTCTCTGTCTCTTCTTGATATATGCAGCAGGCACTTTTAACACCTTTTACAGCGTTTACATGAAATTCTATCTCACCTAGCTCTATGCGATGCCCCATATGCTTTATTTGATGATCCTTTCTGGATATAAACACCAGCTCCCCTCTTTCATTGTATCTGCCAAGGTCCCCTGTGCGATATATAAGCTCTGGATACATGGTATTTAGAGGGTTTTGCACGAAGGCCTCATTTGTTCTATCGAGATCATTGTAATACCCCATAGTCAGGCAAGTGCCTCTAATACATATCTCGCCTACATCTCCCCCTTTGACTTCCTTATCGTCCTCGTCTAATAAAATTATATCAGTATTTTTAAAGGGCTTTCCAATGGGTATCATCTCATCATCTTCAAACTGCCTGTCCACTTTATAATAGCAGCTCATTCCCGTAGCCTCAGTTGGTCCGTATAGATTTATAAACTGTGCATCAGGTAGAGCCTTTTGCCACATATTAAATTGTTTTATAGGGAATACCTCACTGCCAAATGCGATAGTATGCAGATATTTAGGCACTGACGATTCTAATACGCCAAATGCAGATATCATAACAAGTGCAGAGGATACCCAGCATATGGTATTTATATTATATTCATTTAAAAACTCCACCAGTTTTATGGGAAACATAAAATGCTTTCTTGGTATAAGATATGTAGTTGCCCCAAACTTTAATGTTGGATAGAGCTCTTTAAGGCATGCGTCAAAGTATAGCGGCGTCTGGTTACCAAATATGGTATCTTCATCTACCTCTAAAACTTCCGATAAGGTCTCAATATAGTCTATGACAGATCTATGATTTGCCACAACCCCTTTAGGCACTCCAGTAGAGCCCGATGTAAATACCACATATACAGGGTCTGTATCTATTAGGCTCTGTCTTATATTAATTAGCGCATCATTATCTATATCTGTATCTAGCATCTCATTATATGTATAAACTTTGCCGCTATAGTTAAAATCCTCTATAGCATCTATAGTAGTCTCATCGCAGATAATGACTCTTGGGTTTAAATTTTTTAGTATGAGCTCAATTCTGGCACCTGGCATCTCTTTATCTATGGGCACATAGTAATTGCCTGCATACAAGGTCCCATAAAAAGCCACAATAGCCCTTGGATCTCTATCCATAAATACTGCCACAGGCTCTTTATAACATCCCCTCTCACATAGAAATGTGCCAATGGACCTAGCATTATTATAGGTTTCCTTAAACGAAATCTCCACCTGCCCATCAGAATAGGCAATTTTTTCAGATAATTTATGCTCTGCATTATCCAAATAGTCTAACACATTAATTTGCATATCCTCATCCCTTCTTTGCAATAAAATAGCTATATTCCTTCTTTATCTGTTTTTGGCAATGAGCAATAGATGCCCATGCCATTATCTCTAATATGTCTATGTAATCTGTACCTATGGGAAATTCTCTTTTTATTAAAGATAACTCCGTACACCCAAGTAGTATGGCCTGAGCGCCACCTGACCAAAGTTCTTTAGCTACCCTATAGAATTTACCCATATTAGGGGCTCTTCCTGCCTTAATATCCCTGTATATTATATCCATTATAGCTTCCCTACTGGCTCTAGATGGAATAATGCACTCTATATCTTTATCCTCTAGCCTATTTTGAAATAATCTACTTTCTAAAGTCCCATCAGTGCACATAATCCCTACTCTCTTTAGACCCATCTTCTGGGTTACTAAGGCCATTTCTTCCACTGCATCTATTATAGGCAATTTTAAGGCCCTTTTAAGATCATCTATAAAAAAATGTGCAGTGACGCAGGGGATGGATATTATATCTACCCCTTCTCTTCTTAGCCTTTTGCCAATCTCAAGCATAGGCAAAAATGGGCTCTCCTCTGCCTTTCCCAATATGTATCCAGTACGATCTGGTATAGAAGGGCAGCTATATATGATCATATCTAAATGCTCCTGATCACATTTTGCATCAGTCATCTTTGTCACAAGCTCCATAAAATACGCTGTGGCCATCGGACCAAGTCCACCAATAACTCCTAGTTTCATATTTTGATCAACTCATTTCCTAGCTAGTATAAAACTCCTATTGTTTCGGTGTTTTAGGGTATTTGTCCCTATCCCATATATGGCTATTCCTATTTTTTCTAGAATAGTCTGCCAGCTCATCATCTGTCATCATGAAAAACTCTCCACCGGTAGAGCGGGGCGTAGTGTCAAAATGATACCATCCCTCACCTAGATCCACTAGATTCCAATAATGCCCACCATTTATCTTCACTATATCCATATTCCTTATCCCGGCCCTATTAAGAAGTATCTTAGAGGTGCCAAAGTATACATAACAATCCCCTCTGCCGCTTTTTATACCATCATAGGCGGCCCTTATCCAGTCTTCATTATTTTCATAGCTGCTATAAGATATATGAGACCGAATCCAGTCATATATAGCTCTAGCCTTTTCTCTAGGCGACATGCCCTTCTTTAGAATCCTTCCCAAAATCTCATCGGCTAATTTTTCTACCTCTTCCTCGGCTATATACCCTACGGGCTTTTCTTTCACTATATAGGTTACGGTCTTACTTGAGGTATTGCCAGATGAATCAGTTGCTATGTATTCTACCTCATACCTGCCCTCTTTTTTAAGGTTTACTTTGCTGCTATCTATTTGAAGATCCACATTTTCATCTCTATTGTCGGTAACTGTAATATGTTTTCTATAGGATACCGTATCCCCTATATATACAAGCCTTTCATCATCGCCTAGTATAACCGGAGGCTCAGTATCTTTAACTAAATCAAGGTTTGCCACTACCTCAGTTATATTTTCACCAGCATCTTTAAGTAGAACATATACCTTTTGATTACCTACCCTATTAAAGTCCGGCTCCTCTTTAAAATATACCTCTACATCTGTATGGTCTACTATATTGGCTACAAAATCCTCTGGCAAAAATGTATCGCCTGTCCAGCCCTTTTTATCAACTGCCACTGCCCTTGGGGCAATGGTATCTTGTATCTTTAAAACCGATATGTATTCCTCGCCACCAAATTCTATAATGATTTTATGCTCTTTAGGCACTCTAAAGTCTATAGCCGATATATCAGATACTAATGTGCCTTTTAGCCTATCACTTGCCATAAAGCTATCTACACTGGGCCTTCCCGTGCCTGCTTCTACTATTAGCTCATCTTTCACTACAATGATTTCAAGACTTGATATAAGCTCTGTCTTATTACCCGCTGCATCTTCAAGTACTATGCTGACTGTCTGCTTTCCTATATGGGAAAAATCGGGCTCTTCTAAAAATGAAATATCTACCGCCGTGGCATCTATTACATCCTTCACAAAGCTCTTTGCATCTAAAGTTTCGCCTAGGGGGATTTTCTGATCTATGGGCCTTGCCTCAGGTGCTGTGGTATCTTTTATAATAAGTTTTGATTTATAATCTCTCTTGCCTATTCGAATTTGTATATCAAATGTGCCTAAATTGCTAGTATCTAACTTAGTTATATCAGTTATAAATGCTGCCTCTATATCCTTATTCTTTAAAAAGCTTGAAAGGACAGGCAGATCCTCACCAGCCTCTACATAGACTCTCCTATATACCCTATTTAGCGAAAGAAAGCCAACTATCAATATTATAAATATTAAAGTTAATACTAAACTGCCTATGTAAACTATCCTATTATTTTTTAATCTCTCCAAAATCATACCATGCACTCCCAGTCCGTTTTAGATCTAGTATATAAGTACTACTTTAGCTTAAATATCCAATATATGCAATAATTATCTAAAAATCGCAGTCAAAAGCCCAGAACACCATATGGCATTCTGGGTAAAGTATTTTTAGTCTGGCATAGCTAAATATTCTATTGATACTATCTCATTATCTTCAAATATAAGTACAAACTGTGATCTGCCTTGGCTATATTTATAGGAGTTATCTTCCTTTATATAATCATCGCCATAGATCTTTATCGCCTCATCTATATTAGAGAATAGATACACTCCTTCTTTCGTAGTAATACTATCATCTAGGAATACAACAGAGGCTACATAGTCCTCTCCATCTTTTTCGTATGTATATATTTCAAATCCACTATATGTATATACCCTCTCTTTCCCTTGGAAGGCACAGCTATCCGCCTCAAATTCATCCATAGGCTCGCCGAGGCTCTCTAGTATGGGGCCTGCCTCTTGATGCATGGCAATTTCTATATTATTTACCTCAAATACATAGCCTATATCTTCGCCCTCTAAATCCTCTTTCGCCTCATCTTCTTTATCTCCCTTCGCATCTTTCATATCATTTAAATTTTGGCTATCTTTCTTTTCTATACCATCTGTATCATTAATGTCCCTATCATTTACCAAATCGCCAGCCTTATCCTGACCAGCGCATCCGGTTAATATAATAAGAAATACCATGAAAATCACAGCCAGTCTTCTCATTTGCAAACCTCTTTTCTTAAGTTCTAAGCTATAGATCTACAAATGAATTTTACACTAATTTGCCATGTTTTTCAAGGGTATAAAAAAGCTATAACTCTCCTACAATTTTGTTCATATACTCTCTATATCCATTTATAATCTCAAAACTTGCATGCTTTATACTAGACGACAGAGCCACCTCGTCGCTATAGCCTTTAGCTATCAGCCCATCTAGGATCTCAATGCCCTTTATATATATATCTTCCAGCCCTATTAAAATTGAGCTGCTATCCTCCACCTTTTTATACTCGCCTATTTTTGTGAGAATTATATCCATATCGCCCTGCATATCCCTCAGCCTCTTATTTGCGCTCTCACCGCTTATGGTCTTACTATCTAGATCCTTAATTATTGCCTCTATACCCTCTATGCATTTGCCCCAGTTTGCATAGGCCGACTCTATATCCTCTAGCTTTTCTTTAGAGGCAGTCACCTTCATATTGACCCCTGGCACACTTATTTTATACATCTGACTTACTATATCCTGATCCTTTAGCTGATCCTCTACCTTTTGCGCATCAAGCTCATCTACATAGCCTACAGCCAATACCCTAAAATATTTATCTTCTAATATATATCCTGCAGCGCCCCTTGCCTTTATATCATCCGATAGAATCTGTGCATTCTCCTTAGTAGAAAAGGCACCTAGTTGTATGGCATATATAGATATAGGCTCCACCTTTATATTCTCTGTCACCTTTTCTATATCCCCTTCACTTCCCCTATCCTCCACCACATCTGGCTTTTTAATATCATCTTTTTGCTCATCTTCTATTTCATCTTCCTTTTTCAAATCCCCAAATAGATTATCTAGCTTTAACCTAGGGGCTATAAAACTGCTTAAACGTTTACCAATGGCAGTTGCGGATCCAAAATATATTGCGGCAAAAACTATAATGAGCAATAAAAAGAGCCTTGCATAATTTCTTTGCTTTTTCTTTCTTCTTACACGTGAATAGCGCATATTCCTCTCCCCCTATATCCTTAGGATATACTCTAGAAAGCTTATCCATATCTATATCTATGGCTATTTTTTTGTTTTTATGTTAAAATCTTAATATAATTACACGGATGGAGGACTTTAGTTGAAATATCATATAGATACCATACCTATTTGGGATGCATATGAACAAAAAGATGAATGTCCACTTTGTAATCTAGAGGTAAAAAGCGAGGATGGCTATATAGATTCCTTCTTAGGGGGATCTGTCATGGAGCCAGCCACGAGAATTGAGGTAAATAAAAAGGGGTTTTGCAGCAATCATTTTAAAATGCTCTACGATGCACAAAACAGACTAGGACTTGCCCTTATAACCCATACATATCTAATGGAGACATTTAAAGAAAAAGAGGAGCTTTTAAAGGAGCTTAAAAAAAAGCTGCCCTCTAGAGGATTTAGACTATTTTCTAAAAAAGAGGCTAAGGATGACCCTATAGATGCATTTACTAATTGGTTAGATGACAAGGTCAGCTGCTGCATAATATGTGAAAGGATCGACTATACACTTAAAAGATATGCATATACCATAGTGCATCTATGGGATAGCGATCCAAAGTTTAAAGATGCATTTAAAAGCTCTAAGGGCTTTTGCATGAATCATCTATCCCTTCTACTCACTATGGCCAAAGAGCGGCTTAGCCGAAAAAAACAAATGACCCTTTTAGAGGATCTAATACCGCTTCAGATAGAGAATATGGATAGGATAGACGAGGAATTGCTTTGGTTTACAAAGAAGTTTGACTATCAAAATAGGGATAAGCCCTGGAAAAACTCTAAAGATGCACTCCCAAGGGCTATAAAGAAGCTCTCTGGTATAGATGTGGAAAGAGAAGATTAGATGAAGGAGTGAATATTATGCGCAAAGATTGGGATAGCTATTTTATGAGTATTGCAATGCAGGTTTGTGAAAGGAGTACCTGCCCCAGGCTTCATGTAGGGGCCGTACTTGTTAAAGATAAGAGAATAAAGGGTACGGGCTATAATGGAAGCCCTGCAAAGCTTCCACACTGCGAAGATGAGGATGTAGGATGCCTTGTAGTTAATAACCACTGCATAAGAACAATCCATGCAGAGGTCAACTGCCTGCTTGAAGTAGCCCCAAATGATAGAAAGGGCGCTACTATATATGTGACCCACTACCCTTGCCCAGAGTGCCAAAAGCTTATAATTACAACCGGTGTCACAAGGGTTGTATACGCCAATGATTATACGCCAGATGTAAATTGGCTGGATATGGCACCATGGATAGAGGTTGTAAAATTAAACATAGGGTAAATAGGTAGTATGGGGCAGAAAAAGCTACCTTTCTGCCCATATTTTTGATTATATTGAATATTTGACCCAAAGAGCCATTTTATAGAATTTGATATGAATGGCTTTTTTATATAGACTATACATGTGTCATGTTAGCACTCACTTCAATTGAGTGCTAATAATATGGAAAATACATTATATTTATAGAGGAGGGCTTAAAATATGAAACTAAAACCATTAGGCGACAGAGTAGTCATCAAACTTTTAGAAACCGAGGAGACCACAAAAAGCGGCATTGTTCTCCCTGGAAGCGCTAAAGAAAAACCACAGGTAGCCGAGATATTGGCTGTAGGACCTGGTGGAGTTGTAGATGGTAAAGAAGTTACTATGGAAGTAAATGTGGGAGATAAGGTTGTCTACTCTCAATATGCTGGAACAAATATTGAACTTGACGATGAAGAATATATAATTGTACGTCAAAGTGATATTCTGGCAATAGTTGAATAGTTAAAATTATTTTAAGGAGGTCTAGAAAATGGCTAAAGATATTAAATACGGTGAAAAGGCAAGAAAAGCATTAGAATCTGGCATCAATCAACTAACTGACACGGTAAAGATAACCCTTGGGCCAAAGGGCCGCAATGTGGTACTAGATAAACAGTTTGGCACACCACAGATCATAAATGACGGTGTATCTATTGCAAAGGAGATAGAACTAGAAAATCCTCTAGAGAATATGGGTGCACAACTTCTAAAAGAAGTTGCAACCAAGACTCAAGACGTTGCAGGAGACGGTACGACTACAGCTACAGTACTTGCGCAGGCAATGGTTCGTGAAGGGCTCAAAAATGTTGCAGCCGGCGCAAACCCAGTAATGCTAAAAAGAGGAATCGATAAAGCTGTTTCAAAGGCAGTTGAAAACATCAGAAGTATAAGTAAGCCTGTTGAGGACAAGTCCTCCATAGCACAAGTTGCATCTGTATCTGCAGATGATGAGGCAATTGGTGCACTCATATCTGATGCTATGGAAAGGGTAGGAAACGACGGAGTTATAACTGTTGAAGAATCCCAATCTTTAGGCACAGAGCTTGAAGTTGTAGAGGGTATGCAATTTGATAGGGGCTACATATCCCCATATATGGCAACTGACACAGAAAAGATGGAGGCATCCCTAGAGGATTCTTACATCTTAATCACAGATCAAAAGATTACAAATATTCAAGATATATTACCTCTACTAGAGCAGATAGTACAGCAAGGAAGCAAACTACTTATAATTGCTGAAGATGTAGAAGGCGAAGCCCTAGCTACACTTGTTCTAAACAAGATAAGAGGTACATTCACATGCGTTGCAGTTAAGGCCCCAGGCTTTGGCGACAGACGTGCAGCCATGCTACAAGATATCGCAATACTAACTGGCGGAACAGT
>JAAZLT010000055.1 GCA_012799205.1 Clostridiales bacterium | reverse complement strand
TTCCGATATATATATGAGACCGTGATCAAAAAGAGTGGTCAAAGGTATCTGGTAGTTTTAAAAGAAGATATATACTTACCATATGACATCAGGGAAAAATTTCACTGCAAAGAAATAAACTATCATAAACTGTTCCCTAGGCTCAATTCCTATGCCTTAGAAAATTTCTATATATTTGATTTAGATTTATTATATATAGCACACAAAAACTTATATAGGACCATCAGCTCGGAGGCGGAGACTGGGAAGTTTTTATCGGAAGAGATGTTTTCTCAAAAAAATCTATCTGAATATGTGGAGTATCTGGCTTTTGAGATAAAAAGACGGCTTAAACATAGTAACTATTTAAATTGGTTTAGGGTGGCTCTTTTACATTCAAAACTTGAGTATATAAAGTATAGATGCGGTTTTAAATACAAAGATAGGGATTTGGTGCCCCAAATGCAAAGTCAATTTAGGAAATTTATATTGGGGAAGTATTCTAGCTTGTCAGGCTATTCAGCTCATAAGGGGCCTGTCCTATTAAACAGGGGGCTGGATTATATATTTATGAATTCTAAAAAGGTGGCCTTAATAGTTATGGATGGTATGTCCATAATTGACTGGTTTATACTTGCAGAGGGGCTTGAGGGCATATCACATAAATATAGATCGACCTATGGCATTATCCCTACGATTACCCCTATATCTAGGCAGAGCCTTCTATCGGGGAAATTGCCCGTAGAAATGGACAGACCTTTTAGTATGATATACGAAGAGAGGATGTTTATGAAACGATGTATGGACGCAGGTTATAGAGAAGATGCGATAAAATACTATAGGGGATATGATTTTGAAATTGGATACGAGGATAAATGTATCTGTACAATAATAAATGATATAGATGACTTAGTCCATAGTCAAAGACAGGGAAATGTGGGAATGTATCATGATGTAAAGTTACTTGCAAATAGCGCAAAGCTACAGACATTAATTAAAAGATTGTATGAGAATGATTTCGATATCTATATAACTTCTGATCATGGGCATGTAGAAACAGAAGGTATAGGCTCGCCCAGGGGTGCTGGAGTTGAAGTAGAGTCGAAATCTAAAAGGGCTTTAATACTAAAGAGGTTTGCCGATTATGAGGGGATTATAGATGAGTTTGATATGATAGAGTATCCAACATATTTTCTCCCTAAAGATTATATATATCTACTTTGTGAATATGATAGATCTTTTGGAGTTAAGGGAGATATATCGCTATCACATGGTGGCATTAGTATCGAAGAGGTAATAGTTCCATTTATAGAAATAGAAGGGATAGATGTATGAGTAAAACAGTTGGAATTTCGAGAAATGTAAAAATTGAATGGCTAGATAAGGTGGCGGGGCTATATATTGCAGGAAACACAGAGGAGGAAATTAGATCTAAATTAGACGAGTATTTATCTTTAAAAATTAAAAGCGAGGTAAATAGGAGAAAGACTAGGACTATACTAACGAAAATATGGGTCGAGGACATCAAGGAGATGGAAGAGTCTAAGGATATTGCAATAAGGCTTTTTAAAACTGGTAAGGAGAAGAATATGTTATTAGCTCATTGGTGTCTTATGATTATGGCCTATCCTATGTTTAGAGATCTATGTAAATCTATAGGTACGATGGATAGAAATATGTTCCCTATAACTACTAGAGATATAAAAAGGAGGATGTTTGATATATGGGGAGAGAGAAGCACTCTAAACCATGCTATCGATAAAAATATACAGACTCTAAGAGATATGAATATTTTATATCCTAAATGCAACGGAGAATATGGTATAAACCAGATTGAAATTGATGATAGTGAAGGTCTCATTCTGATAACGAATGTTTTGGTATATGACAAAGGTAACTTGTATATATCAGTAGAGAGTTTAAATGAAAGCCCTGAAATTTTCCCATTTATATACTGTATTACTACAGATATTTTAGAGCACAATAGCTTACTTTCTGTGAATAGATTTGGCGGGGAGTTAGTAGTAAGTAGGGTGTAGTCTCCAAGATTATCTAGAGAACATATAGAAAGTTACTGCAATATATGGATATAATATCTCAGAAAATAAACAAGTTTTCTTATATGTATAAAAAAAGTGATTGGAGGTTCATTATGGCAAAGGTGATAGCGCAATATTTTTTAAATCATCGTCTGGATTTGAAAGAGATTGAATGGCAAATTGAGCAAATGGCCAAGGCTGGTTACGAGGCGATATATCCTCATGCCCGTCAGGGTCTATTGACGCCGTATATGTCACAGGCATGGTGGGATGCAATGGATATCATCATAGAATGTTGTCGTAAACATGGAATGGAAGTTTGCATTTGGGATGAGGATTATTTCCCAAGTGGATTGGCAGGGGGGCGTGTAGTATGGGATGAGCCGGGATTTATTGGACGAGGATTAATATTTCATATAGCCGAAGTTAAAGGCGGAGGTCCATTTGAAGTAGACTTCCCAGAAGGAATGCTTATGGAGGCCTTTGCCATTCGGAAATCCGGGGATGACATTTTTGAGGAACCAATTAATATTACTAAGTTCTGTGGAACTCGCCGCCAGATGTGGACGGAACGTAGGATACTTCATCGCGCCTATTCACCTCAAATTTCAAACATTGGACACCCACACTGGCGTACATCAATGGAAGTGAATAGATTCGCATTGAGCTGGGAACCTGATATCGCTGGGGACTATATTATACTTGGCGTATTGGTGGCTAATAATCAGGGTAATCATCCTGATATTTTGCGTCCAGAGCCAACTAGTAAGTTTATTGATCTAAGCTATGATGAATACTTTAGAAGATATGGTCATGAATTTGGTAATATTATAAAGAGTTCTTTCACAGATGAACCTAGTCACGGAGGCACCAGTTTTCCATGGACAGCCACCTTCCCGGATGAATTTTTTAAAGATCATCAATATAATATTATAGAGTATCTTCCTCATCTTGCCTTAGATTTGGACTCTCGAAGCGCCGCCGTTCGTCACCACTATCGCTTAACTCAGCATCGGCTGCAATGTAATAGCTTTGTCAACCAAATAGCAAATTGGTGCCAAGACCATAATATAGAAATGGCTGGGCATCTTACTCGGACAGAATGGCTCTCATTAGTTGCAGCCTGGTGGCCAAATGAGCTTCGCTGCTATAAAGAGATGGATATACCCTGCACTGATCCTCTAGGGGGTAGTGGGGGATGGAAAGATGCTTCGGCCTATCATAGCGGAATTAAGGTAGCATCCTCTGCGGCTCATCTATTTAATAGATCAAGGGCTGGTAGCGACGCATTGGCTGTAATGGGAGATGAAGCATCCCTTAAAGATTTTAAATATATCTTAGACTATCAGCTGGTTTTAGGGATTAACTACTTTAATTTACATGGGCTTAGTTATTCATTGGATGGCCCTAGAAAAGACGAGGTTCCTCCTACACTTTTCTATCAGCTCAGCCAATGGAGGTGGATGCCAACATTCCTTGATTATGTGCGTCAAACTTGTGAGGAATTAACTGGTGGAGTACATACTTGTAGTATTGCAATGCTATATCCATCTACAAGTCTGGCCTGTCAGATTAAACCAGAGATTCAGTGGCCATATCTAAATGATGAGGAATCTATTCATAATTTAGTAGAGACAATGCTTAGCAATCAAAAAGATTTTGATTTTATTGATGAGGTAACGCTCCAGGAGAATATAAATGACAAAGGCGAAATAAAAACACCTGAAAAATATCACTATTTGATTCTTCCCTATTTACGCTATATTGACCACAGGACGGCAGAGGCTATATTGAGATTTTCAAATGCAGGTGGCAAGATAATTGTAATTAGTAAAATGCCATTATTAATAACTGAGAACCTTAAAAACCCAGTAGAGAAGTGGAATATTAGAAAGTTTGATTTTTATGAAACGCCAGATAGAAGTTTTATAGAGAAGTTACCTGGACTTAAAGTTGAAGGCGAGGGTAAAGAGGATATATTCGTTCTAGAGAGAGAAAAAGAGGATGGAAGACGTATATTTGTATTTAATCGTCGTGAGAGAGAGTTTAGGGGAAAAATCCTTGGATTAGATGTAAGTATAGCGCCAAGAGGAAGTATATTATTAAAGCTATCCTCTGATTGTACAAACATCACCTGTATACCTGAAACAGGCCTACAAAGAGATTTTAATATTATAGATGATTTATCGTCAAAGTGGAAAGTAAGATTTGAACCCAATCAAGTACCCTTAAACTTTTGGCACATTGGTCTATCTGATGATAAAGCACAAAATCCATTTTCAGAACCAGGGTTTGATCTAATACAAAGAGAGCCGGAGCCAACGGCCCATAGTGATGAAAAGATATATT
>JAAZLT010000054.1 GCA_012799205.1 Clostridiales bacterium | reverse complement strand
TTTATATCCATAGATGATAATGAATTACATAATCTTAGAAAAATCTGTGATGAGATATTCGGGGAGAATAATTTTATAGCCCAGATTATATGGGAGAGGGCATATGCTCCTGTGAATCTAAAAAAACATTTTTCCGAATCCCATGATTTTGTTATATGTTATGCTAGGGACATCTCAGAAGCTATTAATTTGGGGCTTCCCAGAAGCGATGAGGCAGATGATAGGTATTCTAATCCTGATAACGACCCTAGAGGTCCTTGGCAATCTAGTGATTTATCGGTAGGTCCCCCAGTAGAGAAAAATATATATGAGATAATAACTCCTGGTGGGCGGAAAGTGATGCCACCATCTGGAAGGAGCTGGTTGTATACTAGAGAGATATTTAACAAACTTAGATCGGACAATCGCATATGGTTCGGGGAGAATGAGAATAATGTCCCAAGGGTTAAGCGTTTTCTGGTGGATGTCAAAGACACCGTAACCCCTATGACAATATGGGCATATAAAGAGGTTGGTCATTCCCAAAGCGCAAGCCAAGCCTTAAAAAGACTATTTGATGATAAGGCTGTATTTACATATCCTAAACCTGTAGACTATATAAAGCGTATGGCACAGCTATATACGAAGGATGATGATATAATCCTGGATTTTTTCGCTGGCTCCTCCACCACCGCTCATGCTGTGATGAAGCTCAATGCAGAAGATGGTGGTAATCGGAAATTTATAATGGTACAGCTACCAGAGCCTACCGAAAAGGATTCTGAAGCTTATATAGCAGGATATAAAAACATCTCTGATATTGGTAAGGAGAGGATTAGAAGGGCTGGAGATCAAATAAGAAAGGATTTAGAGAAACGATATAATGAGGCAGATATAATGGAGCGCGAAAACATTAAAGATCCAGAAGAACTGGATATAGGATTTAAAGTGCTCAAATTAGATACCTCTAATATAAAGGAATGGAATCCAGGCATCTATGATAATTTGCAATTAGCCATAGAGGATTCTCTAAATCCTTATATAGAGGGAAGAACAGAAGAAGATGTAGTATTTGAAATGATGCTCAAAATGGGTATAGATCTAACGCACCCAATAGAGGAGCATAAAATAGAACAAGGGACCATATATTCCATAGGATTTGGCTCACTTATGATATATTTATCTAAGAATGCGGATATAGGAGTTGCCAGAAAGATGGTAGAAATTAAAAAGGAATACGATCCAGAGATTTGGCGTGTTATATTTAGGGATGAAGGATTTAAATCGGATAAGGATAAGACCAATATAAAGGAGACTTTAAAGGCGGCGGGTCTTATGGACGAGGGATTTCTAAGCTTATAGATGGGGGTGTAATGCATGTCTTTAAAACTTAAATTCAATCCAGATTTAGAATATCAAAAAGAAGCAATAAATGCTGTAGTAGATTTATTTAGAGGACAGACGCCAAAAAATTCAGAGTTTACTGTAGTGCCGCAAACAGGGCAGATAACAATGGAAGATAGGAGTCTGGGATTAGGTAACAAACTAGATTTGAGCGAAGAACAGATATTAGAGAACTTACGAGATATACAGGAGAGGAACGGACTAAAGCAAAGTACCACTCTATCTACAAATCCTTATATGGAATTTGAAATAGATATGGAAACAGGAACAGGAAAAACTTATGTTTTCTTAAGGACTATTATGGAGCTGAATAAACATTATGGATTTAAAAAGTTCATTATTGTAGTACCTAGCCTGGCTATAAAAGAGGGGATACATCATAGCCTCAAGATTACAGAAGATCATTTTAAATCACTTTATAAAAATGAAATCTACGATTATTTTGTCTATGATAGTGATCATCTAGACAGGATTGATAACTTTGCTACGGCAGACCATATATCCATAATGATAATAAATATTCAGGCCTTTAATAGAAGCTTTGCTAATATAGAGTCTATGAATAGGGCCAATATAATTCATAGGGCAAATGATAGAGGCCCGGATGGTGGGCCACCAATTGAACTAATACAAGAGACCAACCCCATAGTCATAATAGACGAGCCTCAAAGTGCGGCCAATACTGCAAGATCTAGAAAGGCTATAGCTAGCCTAAACCCACTTTGCTGCATAAAATATTCAGCAACCCATATAAATCCTAAAAATGTAGTATATAGGTTAAATGCTGTAGATGCTTATAATTTAGAACTCGTAAAGCAGATAGAAGTTGTAAGTTTTGAAGAACAAGACAATTTTGAGGAAGGCTATATTAGATTAATAAGGACGGGTAATCCTCAATCTGGAATATATGCAGATATTGAGATAGATAAAAAATTCAAAACTGGTATAAGAAGAGTGCCAGTAAGGGCAAGACATGGGGATGATTTATATGTACTATCTGGCGAAAGGGATGTCTATAATGGTTATCAGATTGCTGAAATAGACGCTAAAGCTAATACTGTAAGATTTACCGCACGGCCAGATGTTCTAACTTTAGAGCATTATGTAGGTGGATTAGATGATGATACATTCAAAAGATTACAGATAAAGGCTACCATAGAAAACCATTTGGATAAGGAATTAACACTCAACAAAAAGGGTATTAAGGTTCTATCGCTGTTCTTTATAGACAGAGTATCCAACTATCGGATCTATAATGATGATGGGACATATGAAAAGGGGAAGTATGCGAAAGTCTTTGAAGAGCTGTACAAAGAGATAATCATGGATGACAAATATAAAAGCCTTAGGGAAGATATAGAAGATGTAGAACTTGAGGCGGCTAAGGTACATCATGGATACTTTTCTCAAGACAAGGCAGGAAGACAAGATGTAAAATTTGTAGAGACTAAAACAGGTAATGCAGCAAGTGATGACTATGCCTATGAGCTTATTATGAAGGATAAAGAAAGGCTTCTATCCTTTGATAGCGATCTTAAATTCATTTTCTCACATTCAGCCCTGCGGGAGGGATGGGATAATCCGAATGTTTTTCAAATATGTACTTTAAATGAAACCTACAGTGATATCAAGAAAAGACAAGAGATTGGTAGGGGCTTAAGACTTGCCGTAAATCAAGAGGGGGAAAGGCAATATGGTTTTGATATAAACACTCTGACAGTTATCGCCAACGAAAGTTATGAGGTATTTAGCAATACCCTCCAGAGAGAATATGAAGAAGAGGCAGGAATCAAATTTGGGATAATAGAAGAGCACACATATGCAAATTTGATAATCTCTAAAGAAGATGAACCTGAAATAAGGCTAGGGCTTGAAGGCTCCAAAGCTATAGTAGAAAGCTTTA
The DNA here is from genome assembly GCA_012799205.1 of Clostridiales bacterium. Taxonomy (GTDB): domain Bacteria; phylum Bacillota; class Clostridia; order Caldicoprobacterales; family Xylanivirgaceae; genus JAAZLT01. The sequence goes on along the minus strand of JAAZLT010000054.1, from coordinate 19,892 downwards.
AAGAAAATGAATATATTACAGCAGATGGAAAGGTGACGGAAAGATTAAAGATAGCTATAGATAATAAGCTACTAGAGGTACCAATAGAATATAAGTCAGTAAAGGATCTTATAGAGCATAGAACTAAGATTGCTATTGAGGGTGTTACAATAAAGAAACAAAAAGAGAGGAAGAAAGTTGAGTTAAATAAAGAGAGATACATAAGCCCAGAGTTTAAGGAATTATGGGATAAGATAAAATACAAGACACTATTCCAGGTGGATTTTTGCTCAAAAAGGCTTATAGAAGAGTGTATAATAGCCTTAAAAGAAGAGCTAAGCCAAGCAAAGAGAAAGATTATTAGGCATAGCACTAAACTAGATATCAAAAAGGGAGGAATAACATCAAGAGATGCCGGAGTGGGGACTGAAGATGAATTAGAGGAAGTTAAACTTCAAAGTATTCCAGATGTGGTAACCTATGTACAAAATGAAACAGACTTAACGAGAAATACTATAATAGAGATACTTATAAAAAGTGATACATTGGATATTTTTAGGGCTAATCCGCAAGTCTATATGCACGAAGCTAGCAATATAATAAATATGATCAAGGAAAGATTTATAGTTGACGGAATAAAATATACGAAATTGGGTTCAAATCAGTTTTATGCACAAGAGCTGTTCAAACATGAGGAACTATCTGGCTACCTAAATGATAATTTGATTCCAAGCAAGAGAGGACTGTATAAGCATGTAGTGTTTGATAGCCAAATTGAAGAGAATTTTGTAAGGGAGTTGGAGAGCAATGATAGAGTACTTATCTATGTCAAGCTCCCTGGATGGTTTAAGATACCTACTCCCTTAGGGGGATATAACCCAGACTGGGCTATACTAATATCTGAAGGAGGAGAAAAAAGATTCTATTTTATAGCGGAAACTAAGAGTACTCTACATCATTTGGAGTATAGATCTTCGGAATCTAAGAAGATAAAATGTGGTAAGGAGCATTTTAAAGCCATAAGTAAGGATGTGGGGTTTATAACGGCTAGAAAGCTAGATGATGTGCTAAATAAGGCATAATAATATATCCAGTTTTAGGGGGTTGTAGATCGGTTTAAAATAAGGGTAATGACCTTAAACTTAACGGAGAAGTGGCAACCAATAAAATCAGATAATTTTAGGGCTTTTGGCTACTATAATTTTGTTTATAAGAATTTGCTGTAGTGCCAACTCTAGATTTAAAAATACGGCTAAAATAAAGCTGATCTTGATAGCCCACAGCTTTAGCAACTTCCCTTATTGTTAGGTCTGTCTGGCTTAAAAGTTCACATGCCCTCTTGATGCGAAGGTTAATAATATAGCTTTTAGGAGAGAAACCTGTACATTCTCTAAAAATTGTTCTATAGCGACTAATACTTAGATGCTCCATAGATGCTAGATCTTTTAATCTAATATCAGTGTGGTAGTTTCTATGGATAAATTGGATAGAGTCATGTATATCTCTCTTATTGGCTATATTAATGGTTGATAAACTCTCTAAGCTTCTACCCAGGTTTGTGCAGATAGAGATTAAATGCGATGATGCAGCAATTTCGAAACAATAATCCCTTCTTACAAACTCCATAAACATTTTATGAAAACTGGCTATTATCTCCCTATTAAGTCCTATATTGAATATTGTTGCGCTTTTTAGCTTGCAGCCCTTCAATAGCTCTTTTACGCCATAACCAGTAAAGTGGGCCCAGAAATAAACCACTTTCCCCCTATCAGAGTTGGTATATTTATATTCAGAGTTAGGTTTATATATAAGGGCCTCACCTGCGTTAATCTCCCTCATTTTCCCATCTACGAAAATGTCCATAGTCCCTTTGTACATATATATTAAATAATAATCCCTTCGGCCGAAAGCACTATGATTTGTAAAGGGAAAAGGCAACACGCAAAGTCCAGTACAATTTACCACTAGATAGCGATCCGCAATCTCTATATTACAGCTGGAATCCTCCCAAACTCTATAATACGACTGATTTTCTACAGTATCTAACATTAGTATCCACACCGTCCTTTAGATGTTAACTATATGATTCAATAATATTATATCATATAATTATATAGTTTATTTATGCTTAAAAGTATAACATGTTTTAAACTAAAAGATTTACTGATATAGTCGATTTGTCCATATAAAAGATTGATTTGTATATTGCACCCCATTCAAAATAGTATAGACTAAGAGTAAGTGCATAAAATATAGGTTCTAAGCTATGAAAAGGAGGAAATATAGTGAAAAAGGCGATAAACGCTTGGTCAGTGCCTGGTGATGTCACTTTTAGCGAGATGTTTAGGATTATATCTGATGCAGGATTTCATGGGATAGAGCTAAATGTAGATGGCAAGAATTCATCTAACCATTCTCTTACAATGGATACTAGCAAGGACACTTTTAAGGAGATAAGAAATTTATCACAAGATTACAATCTCAAAATTCCTAGTATATCCACATCCCTAACGGGGGGGAAATTGGCTTCTCTTGATAAGACAACCCGTGAAGCGGGGAAAGATATTATAAGGAAACAATTAGAATGTGCGGCTGAGCTGGGAGCAGGTGGAATTCTTACAGTACCTGGAGGCAAGAGCGAGGGTCTTTCTTTTATTGAGGCATATGAAAATTCTCTCAACACAATTATGGAACTCAAGTCAGAAATAGAGTCTATTAAAATTAATGTGGGGCTCGAAAACGTATGGAATGGTTTCTTTGTATCACCTTTTGATATGAAAAATTTCATAGATGAGATCAACAGTCCATATGTAGGGGCATATTTTGATGTAGGCAATGTGATAGCATTTTCAGATGCAGAGGATTGGATTGAAATCTTAGGGCCACGCATTCAAAAGATCCATGTAAAGGATTTCAAACGCAATGGCGGTATAAATAGAGGTGGTCTATTTGTGAACTTACTCGAAGGAGATGTAAACTGGGATAAAGTTATACCTGCATTACGGAAAATAGGTTTTGACGGATATCTAACTGCAGAACTTGGTATTATAAAGCAGTGTCCAGAGTATTTATATACAATAACTTCAGAGGCACTGGAGATAATAATAAATAAATAGACATTGAAATCTAATTTAAAGATATAGGGGAGGACTAATCTTATGAAAAAACTTGCAATGATAGGATGCGGAGGGATAGGGAGATATCATCTATCACATTTTTTAGAGTTCGATGATATAGAGCTAGTAGGATTTTGCGATGTAATTCCAGAGCGAAGTGAGGAATTTGTCAAAAAGGCAGGCAGTGGGGAAGCATTTACAGATTTCAAGGAAATGTATGATAAGGTAGATCCGGATATGGTATTTATATGTGTCCCACCTACAGAGCATGGGGAGATAGAATTTGAAACTATAAGGCGACGTATACCATTTTTTGTAGAAAAACCTGTGGCATTGTCAATGGAACTGGCTAAAGAGATCAATGATGAAATAAAAAAGGCTAACCTTATAACAGCCTCCGGCTTTCAGTGTAGATATAGCAATTTAGTGGAGCCAAACGTAAAATTCCTTGAGGAAAAAGAGGCAATATTTATAGATTGTATACGTGTTGGTGGAGTTCCCGGCACACCTTGGTGGAAAAAACGTTCAACTTCAGGTGGCCAGATAGTTGAGCAAACCATTCATCAATTTGATATTATCAGATATGTATTTGGGGAACCGGTAGAAGTATTTACTATGGGGACGAAGGGATTTGTCACAGGTATTGAAGGCTATGATACTGAAGATTTATCTACAACCGTGGTAAGATTTGAAAATGGTGCACTTGCCACCATATCTACTGGCTGTTATGGAGAAAGTGGAGATGCTGCAGAGAACAAGGTTGTATTTAGTGCCCGAGATGCAAGAGCAGAGCTACGTATACTAAACGATTTAAAGCTGTTTGGATATGGGACAGATGATAGCAAAGAGAATGAGGATGAATCAGAAGGATTCTTAATAAAAGGTGATGGTGGATTAGCTGAATCCAGCGGTGGTGCGGTTGTCTATAAACAAGAGGGGGATGCAGGTATTTTATGTGATAGGACCTTTATTGATGCAGTAATCACAGGAGATGGATCCAAGATAAGATCGCCCTATGAAGATGCCGTAAAGACTCTAGAGTTTGTATTAGCATGTAACCAATCTATGGATACAGGGCAACCAGTTAAAATTAAGGGGATCTAAGCTAAAAGCTTAGGAGAAGATATCTTATAAGAGAGCATTTGTCATAGACAAATACTCTCTTATAGAGTTACAGACAAACAGTATATGCCTTTTATATATATTCGTATAAGTTTTGAATTTAATTACAGAATTAGAATGGAGGTTATCAAAATTAAAGGGAATAATTATACTGCTAAAATAATCAGTTCTTTAGAGAAAGTATTTTCTAATGAAGAACCCAGGTTTAAACCTGAGTGCAATAGATTGACAGCTCTTAAAAATGAAATTGTCTCCTTTCAGGTGGCATATCACTCAAATCATCCACGTATTACCTACGGAAGCGTATGTATAGAATCGCCTATTAGGGAATATATAAAAATGCGTCAGGTTATAGAGGTGCCCTCTTCCTATAGTTGCCACTCTATAGTAGATGACAATTATCTTCGTACAGAGCCTGGACTATATCCAGACCTATTGAGAGATCTAGATGATAACAGATTGATATATGTAGCCGGTAAATGGCATAGTATATGGGTTGATATAGAAACTACTGAAGATATAGATGCGGGGACGTATCCTATAACAATTAAATTCTACGATCATGAAGAAAAAGAGGTATGCAGTGCAAGTACAGAAGTGACCATATTTGATGTGGCCTTGCCTGAACAGAAATTAATTAGAACAGAATGGTTTCACGGTGACTGCTTAGCAGATTATTATAATATAGAGGTGTTTTCAAAAAAGCATTGGGAGATTATAGAGAATTTCATTGCAACGGCTGCAAAATATGGAATAAATATGATCCTAACACCGCAATTTACACCGCCGCTAGATACTGCTGTAGGTGGGGAACGGACAACTATACAATTAGTAGATGTTGAGGTAGATAAGGACCTAAACTATTCCTTTGATTTTAGCAAACTAAAGCGTTGGATTGATATATGTGTAGACAATAATATTAAATATATCGAAATGTCTCATTTATTTACCCAATGGGGAGCACAATTTGCCCCTAAGGTAATGGCAACTGTAGATGGGGAATATAAGCAAATATTTGGTTGGGATACCCCTGCTGTTGGTGGAGAATATACTAGATTCTTAGAGGCATATCTACCACAATTGACCCATAATCTAAAGAAATGGGGAATTGCCCAAAACACCTATTTTCATATATCAGATGAACCGAATGTGCAACATCTGGAATCATATAGTGCAGCAAAAGAATCAGTAGCTGAGTATTTAAGGGGCTTCAAGGTAATAGATGCCCTATCTAGCTATGAATTTTACAAGACGGGCATTGTAAAGAAACCTATAAGCTCCAATAATCATATCCACAACTTTCTAGATAATGGTGTAGAGAATATGTGGTCGTACTATTGCACAAGTCAGTTTTATAATGTGAGTAATCGCTTTATGTCTATGCCATCTGCTAGAAATCGTATCTATGGTACCCAGCTTTACAAATATGATATAGAGGGCGTTTTGCATTGGGGATATAATTTCTATAATTCCGTACTTTCTATGAAGCAAATAAATCCCTATGTGGTTACTGATGCCATGGGCGCATTTCCCTCAGGGGATCCATTTTTAGTATATCCTGGTTCTGATGGTAAGCCCGAAGGCTCCATAAGGCTTATGGTGCACTACCATGCAATGACAGATCTAAGAGCTATGCAATTGCTAGAGAGTCTAACAGATAAGGAATATGTTATGGAATTGATAGAGGGCGACCTAAGTACACCTATAACCTTTGATACTTATCCCAAGTCAGATATGTATTTAATCAATTTACGAAATAAGATTAATCGTGAAATTGCAAAGCGCATAAATGCTTGAGGCCGATAAGTATTTATATTTGAAAAACGAAAGGGTGGCAAATGCTACCCTTTTGCTTATTATATATAGATAGACCAAAAAAGTATATATGGAAAGAGTTTGACGGGGCATATGAACAGGTGTACAATCAAAGTGATACATTAAAAGAAGGTATAGGCTAAGTTTTCTAAAATTCAAAATAAAGAGGTAGCATTATAATGAATTGGGTTGAAAGATTAAAAAATAGCTTTAGAAGATTCATGATGGGAAGATACGGATCTGATCAGCTTGCTATAGCGCTACTTATAATTTATGGGGTTATAGCGTTAGTGATGCAATTTGCACATAGCATAGTCCTAATTATACTCCAATTTGTACTACTCGTTATAATAATTTATAGAATATTCTCTAAAGATATAGCTAAAAGGCATAGGGAGAATATAAAGTTTTTAAATCTATGGTATCCCATACAAAGAAAATTCCAAACCAGAATACGTAGGATAAGGGATCGTAAGCACTATAGATATTATAAATGTCCGGAATGCAAGCAAACCCTTCGTGTACCAAAAGGTAAGGGGAAGATATCTATTACATGTCCAAAGTGTAAAAATGTAATTATAAGAAAATCATAGAATACAGGGGTAAATAGGACAATATTACCAGATAGAAAAATATATAGCCTATTTTTAGTTTTTACGGTAACTAAGTCTAAAATGAAAATGATAAAATCTGGGATAAAAGTCGCTATAGAGCTGATAATTAGCAAGAGGATGGAAATAAGGTACCATTTTAGATGAAAATGCAAAATGGTACCTTATATTATTGCTCTATTTAAAAATCACTTTAAACAATTCTAAAAGATTATATTTACTAAATATAGATACTGCTAAAATAGCTATTACAGACATTATCTTCATAAATATGTCTAGCGAAGGTCCTACAGTATCTTTTAGGGGATCTCCAACTGTGTCGCCTACAACAGATGCCTCATGTGTCTTGGAATCTTTTCCATGGCCTTTTAACATACCAGATTCTATATACTTTTTAGCGTTATCCCATGCGCCACCAGCATTTCCTGTGAAAAATGCTAGCATTATTGCTGATAGACTTGTTCCAATAAGTAGTCCGCCCACAAAATTTGCTCCAAATATAAATCCAGAGATAATAGGTATGACCACTGCTAATAATGATGGGAATCTCATCTCCTGGAGTGCGCCAATAGATGATATTGCTATACAATTATTATAATCGGGACGCGATTCGCCTGTTAGGATACCGGGATCCTCTCTAAATTGTCTTCTAACCTCATCTACCATCTTTCCTGCAGCCTTTGCAACTGCTTCAATGAGCATTCCGGAGAAGAAAAATGGTAATGCTCCTCCTATAATAGTACCTGAAAGGGTTAGGGGATCGATTATATCTAGGAATATATTAAAGCTCGCAGTATCTCCAGCGCCGGCCTGGGCATATATATATGATGCAAATAGTGATAGGGCAGCAAGTGCAGCTGAGCCTATGGCAAACCCCTTACCGATAGCTGCTGTAGTATTTCCTACAGAGTCTAGGGTATCAGTTATTTCCCTAACCTCGGGATCTAACTTAGCCATCTCGCTTATACCACCTGCATTATCCGCAATTGGTCCATACGTGTCTACTGCAACGGTAGCAGATACAAAGGATAGCATACCAACTGCAGCCATGGCAACGCCGTATATGCCGGAAAAATAGTTAGCTAGTATTATACTAAATCCAAGGACTAATACTGGTGCAAAAGTTGATTTCATTCCAAGTCCCATACCATTTATTACAGTAAGAGCTGGGCCCTCAATAGATGCTTTAGCAACATTTATAGTAGGTGTATAATGATCACTTGTATAATATTCAGCGAACATGCCTATTACTATACCACTTACTACACCAAATATAGCAGATATCCATGGGGAGAAGATGCCAACTTTAAAACCTGCAGCTGAGGTATCCATGCCTTTGAATATAAAATAGGTAAAGAAACCATTTCCTACTATTGTAAATACTGCAGCTGTCCATGTTGATATATTGAGTTCACGATGTGGCTTATCAGAGACCTTCTTTAGAACTAAGTACATAATTCCCACACTACTTGAGATGAGTCCTATAGCAGCAAAAACGAATGGATACATGATTAGCTTTGATAAAAGCGTCCCTGTAATTGGATTGTCAGATGTCATATGGGTATAGAACATATAGCATGCAAGTGTTGCTGTAGCAATGATTGTCGCTACAAAGCTTTCAAGAAGATCTGAACCGAGTCCTGCAACGTCTCCTACATTGTCTCCCACGTTATCAGCTATGGTAGCCGGATTTCTAGGATCATCCTCAGATATATGAACCTCTGTCTTGCCTACAAGGTCAGCACCCATATCTGCAGCTTTTGTATAAATCCCTCCGCCAACACGGTTAAACATTGCAATTACACTGCATCCTAATGCATAACCTGATATTGTCATTGCAAACGGGATAAAGCTTATACCAATCCAATTGGTTTGAATGGTTACTTGGTCCGGGTTCATTTGCCCTATAGCTTTGCCAAATATTAGGTATACGATTAAAAGCCCTAAGAGCGCAAAGCCACCAACGCAAAGTCCCATAACACTTCCGCCCTGAAACGCTACCTTTAATGAAGCACCTAAGCTGCGAGTCTTTCTTGCTTCATTGGCCACCCTGACATTTGTAAGTGTGGCAGCTCTCATGCCGATAAAGCCCGCAGCACCGCTCATAATTGCACCAATTATAAAGGCTATTGCACTTTCCCAAGACACTACTACAGCAAGTATAATGGCTATAATCAGCCCAACAATTAAAATAATTTTTGTTTCGTGTAATAGAAAAGTATCTGCCCCTTCTTTAATGGCAGTTGATATCTCGCCCATAAGCTCGGTGCCTACTTCGCGTTTTCTAACTGAGTAGAAATTGTATGCAGAGCATACTATGGCCAAGAATACAGAGAAAATGATTAATCCGTACATATAAATATGACCTCCTCATGTGTGATATATATTGATAAAATCATAATGTTGAAAATAGCGCAAATCTTCCTCCATTATATCACAAGTCTTCCATAAAATAAAATATATAATTTTCCTATTTTAGAGTCGCTTAATTGCAAGTTATAATGAATATGGCGATTAAATTTTTTTGCGTGGTATAATATATATGAGCTTTTTAAATAAGATTAAGTCAGGTGGAAAAAAAGTTGAGGAGAATACGTCCGAAAATATATGTTCTAGGCGCTATACTTTTCATGCTCGCAGTTTTATATATTCTTTTTACCTATATAGAGATATTCGATACTAAAATACATTTTACTCTAGATACGGCTAAGTATATATCCATAGTTCTATGTCTATTAATTTCACTTTTCATAGGAGAGGATCATATTACAAAAAAGGGGCGATGCTCCCTTCAGTTTGCGCTTTTTTTTACTACGGTTGCGGACTTCTTTCTTCTTATATACCCAAAGCATGTATTAGGCATAGGGATCTTTTGTATTGCTCATATATTTCATGCTATACGCTTTGAAGGGCGCAAGGCTCATGTAATAATAGGCAGACATACAATGTCTCTATTTATCTTAATAGTAATGCATTTTATAGTGGGTTTATATATAATAGACATTGAGTTTATATATATAATATCTCTTTTTTATGCAATGCTTCTTATTAGTAATGTCAAAAGGGCTGTGGGGATTTATAAAACCAAGGTATTACCTTTGGCAAACAGCTATATGGTAGCAATAGGTATGGTACTTTTTCTTCTATGTGATATCAATGTAGCCCTATATAATACAATAGGGAGTAACCGGATTCCATTTTTACTCATTTGGTTTTTCTACCTTCCGTCTCAAGTAGTTTTAGCTTTGAGTGGATGGGATTATAATAAACTCTTAGCCAAGGGAGGATCGCTATAAGGATAAAATTAAGAGTATCTTAACTTGATCAAAATGTGTATTACGGATATAAGAAGATATAGGACAATGAATTAAGGATGTTTTAGTTAAAAATCAGGAGGTTAGTAATATGCAAAGCCTAAATAAATATTTCAATGTATTTCCTAGAGTTGTTCGGGCAAATAGTAAGGAGACTATAAACATAGAACCTCTATATGATAATGTAAAGCCTAGCGGCTGTGCAAAGTATAAAGTGACGCATTATCCAGTTGACTATCCAGCTACAGGTAAGGGAGATGAACTAGAAGATTCTAATATTATAGAGCCTATAGATGGATGCCTGCAAATAGAAAGATATTTTGAAGGGGAACAGGAGCATATCCTTTTAATAGAGGAGATGGTAGATAGTGAGGTGGCAAGGCAGGTAGAATTTAGGGTATATTCTCTTGAGGAAGATTTATTCTCCAGAAAGCCATATAAAGGTGATGTGCATATGCATACATATCACTCAGATGGAAGAGAGACTCCTGCATATCTTACAGCTGCGTGTAGAAAGATAGGGTTTGATTTTATATCTATAACTGACCACGAAAAATATTACCCTTCTATTGAAGCGCAAGAGGCATTTGAAGATGTGGATGTTGACATTGGAATATATCGAGGTGAAGAAGTGCATCCACCGGATAATATTGTGCATATGGTAAACTTTGGGGGAGATTTTAGTGTAAATGAAATTTTTCAACAAGATGAATTAACTTACAAAAAAGAAGTTTCCGCTATTGAAAAGGGGTTTTCACATATAGAGGACGAGACATTGCGCAGGCAGCTGGCCTCTTGTACATGGTGCTATGAAAAAATTAGAGAGGGTGGAGGATTGGGCATATTTTGCCATCCATTTTGGAGAATTAAATCGGGATATCATGTGTCTACAAAAATGACAGAGCTTTTATATGAATATCAACCCTTTGATGCGTTGGAAGTCATAGGGGGATTTCATAGACATCAGTTAGAATCAAATGTCTTGCAAGTAGCATCTTATAATGATCAAAGGGCAAAGGGTAAAAATTTTCCTATAGTTGGGGTGAGTGATTCCCATGGATGCGAGTCGGGTTCTTTATTTGGCTGGTATTATACAATAGTATTTGCTAAAAATCTTACTTTAAATGATCTAGTAGATAGTATAAAGGATAATTATAGTGTAGCTATGGAAGCTGTGGAAGGTGAAAGGACATGGGCCCATGGAGATTTTAGGCTCGTAAAATATGCATTATTTCTCGAACGGGAAGTGTTTCCATACCATGATGATTTATGCAAAGTGGAGGGTGAATTAATGCATGAATATATAAAGGGCGATAATGGGGCAAAAGGAGAGCTTGCAAGGCGAAAGGGAAATGTAAGTCGCCTTTATAATATGCTTTGGGCATAGTCAAAGACATATAGAATAAAACTCTTTTCATTAGCTAAAACTAAATGATGAACTAAGTTTAGCTAGTGAAGGAGGTGGATATATTTGGATGGAATGAATAGTGGAAATGGCTTTCCCTTTGGAAGCAACTTTTTTCCCGGAGATGGATTTTTCTTTCTGCCCCTAGCCATGTTTGCAGATTTTGATAGGAATGAGGGAAATAAACTAGCTCATGACCGTGAAAATGTCTATGTAGATGGCGATTATGTGGGGGATAGGATATCTCTAACCCAAAATGATAACGGACGTAAAGCTATAGAAGACTATCTACAAAGCAGGAATTTTACTCAATTTAATGTAAGCCAAGAAGGTGATAGGATAGATATACAGGTCCAGGATGATAGGGAAAGAGAAGACATTAAAAACCATCTAAAAGTATACACTCAGATAACTTAAAAAATTTAGATTTCGGCCTTCTGGCGTATTATGCCAGAGGGCTTTACATAGTTTATGGCTGGGTAGATTTAATCTTCGGGACTGTTCTTTATGATAGATCTGCTGTATAATTATATAGACAAATTTTATGAATTAAAATATGGGGATGGGGATAAAAATTAATAATCGTTATTATAAATTTAAGGCTTTCATGTTTGTATATTGGGCAATGATGTTATCCATAATGGGTATGTATACTATGTATATTGCTGAGATTGGGTTTACGAAAAGACAGATTAGTATAGCTGTCTCTATGCTCATATGTTCCTCATTTATAAGCCAAAATATATTTGGTTATTTGGCAGATAGATTTAGAAGTATAAGAAGGTTAATGATAATTTCAAATGTCATAGGCATAATACTTTCTATAATCCTCAAATTTTCCCAAAGCACAACAACAGTATATATGATTATATTTGCATGGGGCTTTTTCCTATATGGAACTGTCCCCCTATCAGAAGCATGGTATATGGGGATATTAAGAGAAAGTGGAGATGATAGAGAATTTGGAATTATACGTGGTATAGGATCGGTCGGATATGGCCTATCGGGTATTTTATTAGGTATTTTACTTAATCAATTTGGCTGGGAAATATATAGTTACTATATCACTATAAGTACAATTATAAATTTAATAATAGTATTAATGATAGAAGAGAGTAATGATATTGTAGATATTAAAGGGGAGAGTATTTCTATAAGTGAAGCCCTAAGACAGATAATAAGGATTAGACCGCTTAGAACTATGGTGCTTATAATCTTTATATACAATTTTGTATTAAGGGGGATATATAGCTATCTAGGTATACTTGTTATGGATTTTGGTGGGGGACCCATAAGTCTAGGGTTTGCATATTTTTTTGATGCAGCACCTGAGGTAATTACCTTTGCTCTTTCCACAAGGTTACTTGCGAAGTACAGGGATAGGGATCTCATCTTTATCGCATTTATAATGCAAATAATAAGGCTTTCATTGATATTAGTATTTAATAGCCCCATAGCTATAATTGTACTTGGATCATTTTCAGGGATAGCATTTGGTTTTCTTGCTACAGCCTATAAGACATTTATATATGATGTGGCGCCAGATAAATATAAAGTAAGTTGTTTAAGTCTAAGTGAATCTATAATAGGGCTTTCAGGGGTAATAAGTGCCCCGGTATTTGGATTTTTGTTTGTGAAGTTTGATGGACATATAGCCATTGCCATAGGGCTACTGATATATGTTATTCTAGCTATAGTACTGGGAATAAATTTATACGCTCCGAAGGGAGCCAAGGATGCAGAGGTAGAGTGCTAATTTTAATGTAATTTTAATCTTTCTCAAATCTATCTCAAAGCTTAGGCCTCTATAATATATCTATATTAAGCATTGGGAGGTTATGTATATGATCACTCTAGAACAGGTAGAGAAGCTCTGTAAACGTGCAAACATCAGCTATGACGAGGCAAAGGCAGCCCTAGAAGAGACGGATGGGGATATGTTAGAGGCAGTAATAAACCTAGAGAAACAGGGGAAGGTTAAGGCCCCAAAAGGGGGATTTTATCGCTCTGATGAATCTAGGGCAAGAACCCTAGCATATTTTATGTAATTTGACAAATAATATGTTAGAGGGAGGGATCTATGTGGAAAGAGAAGTAAAGGGATCAAAAAGTCAGCCAGAGTTTAAAGCCCTAAGAGGTTATCGTCTACAACGGGATTTTAGAAATAAGGGACGAATAGCTGATGTCTACTATAATATTGAAAGGATAGATTCAGAGGGAAGAGTGCCCATACCTACCTTGGACGCAGTGCTCAGGGCAAAGGAATGGGTAGATGATCAAAGTAGATTATAAAAAAGAGGGCTTCTATTGGTTATAATATCCTTAGAAGCCCCTATATATCTATTCGCCTAAAATACGATTATAATAGTCATTGTCTAGTATTTTGGCTGAATATTCAAATTTTTCCTCTATTATATTAACAATATTTTGTATATATTCGCTGTCGATTCGCACGTTTTCGTTGGCTATGAATTTTCGATCAATAGCATTGTATTTACCTTTGTCGGTTATAAAACTTCTATCTTGAAATATAACAAGGGGTTCTGAATCGGAAAAGATATCTCTACCCATAAGAAGTCTTGAATCATATGAAAGCCCAAGCAGGTTTGAAAGTGTGGGGATAATGTCTAGGCTGGAGCAGGGCTTATCTATTGTAACAGGCTCCATATCTTTTGTATATAATATAAAATTACTCTTGTAAAGCTCGAATATCTCTTCCACTTCATGGCCTGCCAAATCGTCTAACTCATCTTTTTCCAGCCCATAGGGGTAATGGTCGGCACTTAGCGCTATAAGGGTTTTATCCGCGATACCCGCCCTTTCTAACTCCTGCAGTAGATACTCCATTGCCTTATCTAGCTCCACATGAGTTGCAATATAGGCCTTGCCCGCTTCTGTATATGGCAGATCTTTTACATATTCCTTGTTTTTCATAGCCATATAATTGCCAGTGAAGTTATACTGCATATGACCACTTACCGTCATATAATAGGCATGAAATGGTGTGTCATCTATATACTCTGGAATGGTCTTTTCCATCATTTCTAGATCAGACCTGGGCCATGAATCGGTCATTATAAGACCATTTCCAATTCCCTTATAGTCATAGCCCATATTTGGATGGGATATATCCCTTCTATAATAATCATAACTATGGTTATGATATGCTACAGTCTTATAGCCCATATCTTTAAGCTGATGTCCCATAACGAAAGGCAGTGATATATTTGCCGACTTGTAAAAGCTCCATACTCCTGGCTTTGGTATAAGGCCAGTACATGCCACATATTCGCCATCTGTAGTACTTACACCCCATATAGGATTATAAAAGTTGGTAAAGTGATAACCCTCATGTACTAGTTTATATAGGGTAGGTGTTATATCTTTATGAACACCATAGTGTGAAAAACTCTCTGCCGTAATAAATATAAGGTTATAACCCTCATATTTGCCGGTATATTCATTTGTATAAGTTGGAGCTACATTTTTAAAATATTCATGCATTGCACTTATATCTTGGTCAGATTCATTTGCAATAAGGTTTGGAAAGTCTATATCTAATATATTAGGATTCCTTTGTATGTCCTTTTTTTGTTCTTCCTCAGTACTTATCAGATGTTCGGATTCGGGCGGGATGTCTGGATCCTCAGGTATCACTTCTATTTCGTGTATATAGTCATCGCTGGAATTATCTACTGGGGCGCTATCTTCTATATAGTGTGCAAATGCTGCCAATATAGGGGAATTGTTTTTGAAGATTATATTTTGAATCTCAAGGCGCATATTGGTAAGTAGCCCGAGCCTTTGTGCTGTGAGAAATGGATTGCCCGAACGAGAGTATAGATCATAGGGCGAGTTAGGCCCCTTATCACCAAGGGTTATACCAGTAAGCCCTATTCCATTTATCAGGATTATTAAAAGGATAAGAAATAAGAATGATTTAAAACGGGGTCTTAGACAAAAGAGCATCCTATCCTTTAAAAATAATATAAGAAAGGGTGGTATAGAAAATACAATCAACCATGGCCATGATTTTTTAAATATCGCAAAGACATCTTCTCTAAATTGGAAAACTTGGGCCCCATTAAGGGCAGAATACACAGTATAAAATGTCTTAAAAAATCTATAATACATATGTTGAGAAAAAAATATTAATGCCAGTGTAAATGCTATAAAAAATGGCAACTTAAAATTATCCTTCCCGTTAGGGAGTACTGATAAAATATAGAAAAAGATTCCAAACGGAATATTAAAGATTAGCATGTACACTATGCTTGTTATAGAGATGGGGCTAGATATAGATATATTTAGCAATAAATCATAGAAAAATAGCATTATAATGAAATAGATTAAAAGAGATTTTGTCTTAAGGGTTTTAGCCATACATTAATCAACCTTTCTTAGCTAGAGTATATACAATTGATAGTTACCCACAGTGAATATTGATTACACCTAGATAATCCTTTATAGTATATTTATAGCTCCTATAAGGTATTTTAATTTATGTAGGTCTAAAATGCAAGAAAAAAATCATAGCAAAATATTCTAATCTAGTTGCAAATGCATTTTTCAAAGTCTATAATAGAGACTATATATTATCTAAGGCAGAGCTTTTTAAATACATAAGAGATGAGAGGTAGTGTATATGAATATATTTGATTATTTAGAAAAGTATAACTGCGAACAATTAATATTTTGCCATGATAAGGCTACGGGTTTAAAGGCCATAATAAGTATCAATGATACTACATTGGGACCCGCCGTAGGGGGCACAAGGATTTTAGACTATGAATCTGAAGAAGATGCCATAGTTGATGTTTTAAGGTTGGCACAGGGCATGACATATAAAAATGCAGCTGCTGGCCTCAATCTGGGCGGAGGTAAGACAGTCATAATAGGAGACCCGGAAAATATAAAGAGCGAGGCACTTTTTAGAGTATTTGGTAGGTATGTAGAGGGCCTAAACGGTAGATATATTACAGCAGAGGATATGAATACTACGCCTCAGGATATGGCATATGTAAACGATGAGACTGACTATGTAGTGGGATTAGAGGGCAAAAGCGGAGACCCTTCACCTGTAACGGCCTACGGAGTGTTTAAGGGTATTCAAGCGGCAGCTAATGAGGTTTATGGAAGCGATGACTTAAATGATAAAACCATTGCGGTGCAGGGCATAGGAGCCGTAGGATACGAGCTATGTAAATATTTATATGATGCAGGGGCTAATTTATATGTGACAGATATTAAAAAGGATATAATACAGAAGGCTGTAAAAGATTTTAGTGCAAATGCTGTGGATCCAGATGATATATATAAGATGGATTGCGATATATTTGCTCCATGTGCTATGGGCGCTGTAATAAATGACTTTACTGTGGAAAAGCTAAAATGTAAAATTGTAGCAGGATCTGCCAACAATCAGCTGTCGGATGTAGCCCACGGGGAAGTTCTTAAAGAGAAAGGGATACTCTATATTCCGGATTTTGTAATAAATAGCGGTGGTGTAATAAATGTATATGAAGAGATGAGAGGCTATGATAGGGATAGAGCCATGGCAAGGGCGGCAACCATATACGATAGTGTAAAGCAAATAATTGAAATTTCAAAAAGAGAAGATATATCTACCAATATGGCAGCTGAGAGGATGGCGCAAGAGAGGATAGAAAAGATAGCAAAGGTTGGCAACATTTATCTATAAAAAAACTCTTTCGCATTTTATTGCGAAAGAGTTTTTTATTTAGCCCTTGAGTCGCTCCTCTAATGCGTCAAGTTGCTTTATCATCTCTTCAGGTAGCTTATCTCCATACATCTTATAGTACTCTCGTACAGATTCCACTTCCTTTAACCATTCATCTTTATCAACTGTGAGAAGTTCATTCATGGCATCTTCGCTTACATCTAGACCTTCTGTATCAATGGCATCGACAGTGGGCATATAACCTATTGGTGTTTTATCTGCCTTGCCACAGCCTGAAGTTCTCTCGAATATCCATTTCAACACTCTGCTGTTTTCCCCAAATCCTGGCCAGAGCCAGTTGTCGTCTTTATCTTTGCGGAACCAGTTTACGTAGAATATCTTAGGTAGCTTCTCTGCATCTGCGCTATCCCCAAGCTTTAACCAATGATTTAGATAATCTCCCATATGATAGCCACAAAATGGTAGCATGGCAAATGGATCACGGCGTACCATGCCTATATCATCGGATATAGTAGCTGCTGTGATTTCAGATCCCATTATGGAACCCATAAACACCCCATGTGCCCAATCAAAACTTTCATGAACTAGAGGGATTGTACTTGGTCGGCGTCCACCAATTAGTATGGCCGAGATTGGCACTCCGTTTGGATCTTCCCATTCAGGTGCAATAGAGGGAGCTTGATCTGCTGGCACTGTAAAGCGTGCATTTGGATGCGCCGCTGGCCTATCACTATCTGGAGTCCAATCATTTCCTTGCCAATCAATTAAATGATCAGGTGCGTCATATCCTATGCCTTCCCACCATACATCGTTATCATCAGTTCGTGCAACATTTGTATAAATAGTATTTTTGGCAATGGCACGCATGGCGTTAGGGTTAGAATCCATAGATGTGCCCGGAGCAACACCAAAGAATCCAGCTTCCGGATTAATGGCATATAATCTTCCATCTTCCCCAAATCTCATCCATGCAATATCATCACCTATTGTCTCAACCTTCCAACCGGGTATTGTAGGTATGAGCATAGCAAGGTTTGTCTTACCACAGGCACTTGGGAATGCCCCTGTGACATATTTCACTTCACCCTCTGGATTTGTCAGCTTGAGTATGAGCATATGTTCTGCTAACCAGCCCTCATCCCTAGCCTGAACAGAGGCGATACGAAGAGCAAAGCATTTTTTACCTAAAAGTGCATTTCCACCATATCCAGAGCCATAAGACCAAATAGTCCTCTCTTCGGGAAAATGACTTATATACTTTTTATCCATTGGTGCGCAAGGCCAGGCTACATCTTCTTGGCCTTCTTCTAGAGGTGCACCAACTGAGTGAAGACATGGTACAAACTCGCCATCTTCGCCAAGTACGTCAAGAACTTCTTTACCCATGCGGGTCATAATTCGCATATTTGTGACAACATAGAGGCTATCCGTAAGCTCTATTCCAATTTTAGATGCTGGAGAGCCTACAGGGCCCATAGAAAAAGGGATGACATACATTGTCCTACCCTTCATGCATCCTTTATAAAGCTTCTGCATAGTCTCTTTTAGTTCAACAGGATCTATCCAGTTATTTGTCGGACCTGCGTCTTCTTCCTTTACAGAAGATATGAAAGTTCTATCCTCAACCCGAGCTACATCTGAAGGATCACTGAGAAATAGGTGACAACCTGGTCTCTTTTCAGGATCTAGCTCCACAGCTGCACCACTATCAACCATTTCTTTTAAGAAACGAGCATTTTCTTCCTCGGACCCATCACACCAGTAGATCTGATCAGGAGTACATAGATCAGCCATTTCTTGTACCCAGTCCAATAGTTTTTGATTTGTAGTAATATTATTAGTAGTCATGTAACTGCTCCTTTATAATTTTATAATATTTATATACTGGTTGTGCTAAATAGGCAAATTTAATATATTAATAATATTTATTGAATATAAAAAAGTTTCCCAAGTATATCATACCATAAAAGCTAGGAGCTTACTAGACTTTTTTTAAGAATTCATATTTCTTTTTTCTAGGTCAAGAAGAAATTCCTTCACGGACAACCCACCACCATAACCCACTAATTTCCCATTATGTCCTATAACTCTATGACAAGGTATAATGATAGAGATGGGATTTCGGTTATTTGCCATACCTACAGCCCGAAAGGCCTTTGGGCTCCCGACCTTGATTGCAATATCTTTATAGCTTCTAGTTTCCCCATAGGGGATATCTATAAGCGCCTTCCATACTGATTTTTGAAAATCTGTTCCCCTAAGTTTTAAGGGTAGGTTAAAATCTGTCCGCTCTCCATCAAAGTATTCTGAGAGCTGCACAGCTGCCTTTTTGATAAGAGGCGTCTCTCCTATAGTGTAGCCTTCTATATAATCACTATTATCATGGAATTTTATATAAGATATGGCCCCATCCTCTTCTCCGATCCATACCGTTACTATAGGATATTCATATCTATAGATTGCTTTCACTTTGAAATCACTCCTTATTTAAGCACTTTAATAATTATACTACATATTGCTACTGATTTTAAAGAAAAAAGAAAACTTTTGTCATATCTGCGCAAATAGATATTTTCTAGTAGAGATAGAATTAGAAAAATATGATATAATGGGACAAAATATTATCTTTTTGCATAGGAGGTAGCCAAGTGGTAGCGAAAGAAAACTCAAATAAAAATAAATTCAAGGCTTTCTTAAACAGAAAAGATATAGAAATATCAGTAGAAAGATACTTAATAGATGCCATGAGCCATATGGCATTGGGCCTTTTCTCCTCTTTATTAGTGGGGACTATATTAAACACAATTGGTGGCTGGCTTGGGATTGCCT
>JAAZLT010000053.1 GCA_012799205.1 Clostridiales bacterium | reverse complement strand
CTTAAGTACTTTAATTTCACTATTCTACTAGTTTTGCATCCATGAATGCTTCAATTAACTTTGATTTAGTGAGTCCGCTTTTTAGGTACTGCCTATTTGCTATTGGGATTATAATGGCATCATCCTCAGAGGAAATTGGTAATGCATCGGTGTAAAGCTCTTCATGAAGTGATATATTTTTTGAATCCAGCATTAACCTAAGACTACCATTTCCAGTTGCATGCCAATATACTATATACCTACTGTTGTTCCTTTCAAAAATAAATGCACGGACATCTTTATTCCCACCTGCAGCCCCAGCTATTTCATAATAGGGGACAAGTTCATATTCATTATTTTCATCTATAAGCAAGATATGCTCTTGATCCAGATTTCTAAGTTCTAATTTTTGCTCTTTGGTGAGCCAATTCTTAGCCCTTACATCTTCCCAACGTCTTATTACCTCTAATATATCAGCAGTTCTAGCATGAGATTTAAAACCATCCATATTTTCCATCACTGTAACAGGACAATCCCAAGCAGCTGCCCTACTTGTTCCATATTCGAACATATCAGGCTGTGTTCTATCTGCCCAAAAACCCCACCACCCAAAGTTTAGCCTGGTGAAGTCTTGTGCCATACGAGGTGCCTGCTCAGCGGGAAATTCCCGTATTTTCTCTTTGAATTCTTCAGGCTGGAAGATATCAAATGCATTTCCTCCACTTAAATGATGCCATCCAAAATGAGTCTTTGCTGCACCCTCTGTAAATAATGGGGCGGGTTTTAACTTTTTATACACTCTATATTGTGCATTGGATATATGATAATCAAATGGAGGATTTGTACCTTCGGAGCCATCAAAGTATACAAATTCAAATCCCATATTATAGGCAGCGGCAATTTTGTTTGCAATCTCATCTTGCAGGCTAGAATTTTGATCTAGGTAGACACTTGTTCCGCCGAATTCACTTACGTCAAGGATGCCACCTATTAGGCCTACAGCATGATTTTGTATATCAGTTGAATATTCACCTCTCCTGCAGCCTGTAAAAGAGTATGGAGGTTCAGTTGTATAGCCTTCATAGGATATCAGTTCTCCACCGAATTGTAAGACGCGGCAACTATCGGCCATGACCGTGCCTTCAGGGTTTTGCTCTACATATATAACTGTATCATCTTTATTCAAAGCCCGAGCAAGGGTAAAATGTCTTGTTAGATTCAGGCGATGATCTGCTATAGGAGTTACATATCGGCTCTTAAGTCCAATATGGGTATGCAAAAAGTGAATACCAGGAGTTATGCCAGCGGCTCTTATCTTATCCAGCATACTCTTTAGATCTTTTTCTTTCCTTGGATACTCTTTTCTATAATCATAGTTTCCATTTAAGGCATAGCCACCAATCTCTTCAAATATTGAGGGGTAGTATATGAGCATACATTTAAATCCGCCTTGTTTTGCATATTTAATATGCTCATCCACATTTTCTGGATGAACCTTGGAAGACCAATATATAGAGCTATTTATAATATCACTACGTCGGCTATTGACTCCACGAGGGAGGTCATAGTCTTCCTCTATAGATGCAATGGCATCTAATAGATCATTGGTGGAAGTAGCTATTAATGCCGCTCCTACTCCCTTTAGCTTAATACTTTTAACTGCATCTGCGCTCATTATACGGTAGTCTTTACGTCTTTCAGAGTCAATACGAGCATGAGGCGAGATTGCTAATACATTTACAGCTATATTTTCATCCCAGTTTACATTTAGCCACTCACCAAAATTCTCTCTATTTCTTATAGGTAGCTGTAATAGACGAAACTCGCTAACAGGTGGGGCAGATATTTTAAGGCTTGAATATGCATCTGGATCCACATTAAAGTCAATAAGCTCAAAGCTTATGTACATAGGATTTTCTATTACTTCAACGATAGCTTCATAGGGAATGATTTCAAATCCAATTACAAGTCTATTATCTTCTCGTCTAATTCGATTGGCCTGAAATGTGGTTCGTTTATTAGGGTGGGATAGTTTGATCTCATTATTAAAGGGCCTTTCTTGAGTCACTGAGAACAGAGAAATTTTTTCACCTAGAGCTAGACATTCTTCATTGGTGGGTTTATGTACTAGGCTCTGTGTTATACAATCATCACCGACAGTTAATCGAAACTGCTCATTTTCCAGAATTATCACTGTAGGCTCTCCTTTCATAGGAAAATAGATTATAGCTAGGCTATAGTATGGTACTCTTTGTTTGATATGTGCTGTTGAATAAAGTTTGAGCTAGACTTTTCTAAGAAGATATAATCGGGACTTCCGAAAATATCTAAAATTACCTAAAGTTATCTTATTATGAATATTATAATAAAATAAGAGCCTAAGAGCAACAAAGGATAATATTATTATATCATCAATATATACTAGATATTTCAAGGAATCTATATATTTTCAGCTATTATTAGTTGAAAGTATATATCATACTAAATTGGGTATTTACATAGGACAAAAGACTGTCATATAATGTATATGACGCATAAATGATGGACAGAATGTAAAAATATTACATGGAGGAGATAAAACCATGAATAAAAAGGTGAGGGTTGGTATTATTGGTGCTGGTTCTTTTTCTAATTCACATTTATTAGGCATAAAGTATTCTCATTCGGCTGAAGTTGTGGCTATATGTGACATCGTTGAGGAAAAGGCTAGAAATCAAGCTGATAGATACGAGATTCCTGATTATTATACAAACTATAAAGATATTTTGAGGCGAGATGATATAGATGCTGTGACCCTTCCTCTACCGGATCAAATACATAAAAAGGTCACGGTTGATGCACTTTATGCTGGAAAGCATGTACTATGCGAAAAACCTATGGCCCTTAATATTGACGATTGTAGGGAAATGATTAAGGCAGCTAAAGAGACAGGTAAGCAATTAATGGTGGGGCAAATAGGTAGATATACTCCATCATTTGTTATGGCTAGAGATATGGTGCATGAAGGTGTAATAGGCGATTTATTTTTTGTGGAATCTGAGTATGCCCATGATTATTCTAAAATAGGAGGACAGGGGAATTGGAGAGTGACCCCAGAGCGCCATCCTATTATAGGCGGTGGTTGTCATGCAATAGATTTATTGAGGATGATAGCCGGAAACCCTAGTGAAGTTTTTGCATATGCAAACAATAAGGTACTTACTGATTGGCCTATTGATGATTTAACGGTAGCTATTATGAAATTTCCTGATGATGTAGTTGGGAAAGTTATGTCATCCATAGGTTGCAAAAGAGACTATACTATGCGCACCGT
>JAAZLT010000052.1 GCA_012799205.1 Clostridiales bacterium | reverse complement strand
TGCATACCTTAAGGATGATTCGGCTATGATACAGGCCGCTATAGATGCAGCTAAGGATTCTGGGGTAAAGGTCCAAATTCCGAGAGTTAATCTACGGACGGGTAAGAATCGCTGGGAAATTACTAGGTCAATTGAACTGTACACGGGAACGGTTGTAGAGCTAGATAACTGTCATTTACGCCTTGTAGACAATGTATACTGTAATATATTTAAAAACTTTAATGGGCGTAAAGAGCTTGGCAACACAATGGAAGGTAGACAATACGATATACATATTTACGGTATGGGTAACGCAATTCTAGATGGAGGCAAACACAATGGACTTACGGAGAAAACACAATTAATAAATGGATTACCTAGCATAATAGAAAACACATCTATACATTTTCACAACGTAGAGCGATTTACTATAGAAAACATTCGGATAATCAATCAGCGCCATTGGGGAATGACATTTCACTACTCATCCGAAGGTAGAATTTCAAACATAGATTTTATGGCACATAATAATGCACCAAATCAAGATGGTATAGATCTTCGGACGGGATGTAATAACATTATAATCGAAAATATCACAGGTTGCACAGGAGATGATACAGTTGCACTGACTTGTCTAGATGGAAGTACAGAAAGGCTATTGGCAGTTGATAATATGGACCCAGATCTTCACAGCATCATAGTGCGAAATATCTCTACTTATGTGACAGGGAATCATGCTATAGTGAGGCTTCTAAATCATGGGGGAAAAAAGCTATACAATATTATAGTAGAAAACATACTAGATCGTTCTCCGGATGGCTATCGTCCAGGTGCAGCAGTTCGTATAGGGGAGCAGCACTACTATTCAGATAGTGGACCTGCAAGGCTTGGTGATACATATGGTATAACGGTGCGAAATGTAGTCACTCGAGCAAGATTTGGGATATTTATATCATGTACCCTACAAGATGCATATATAGATAATATTCAACTATTTAAAGATGGCGGTACAGGCATATTTTTCAATGAAGGGATAATGCGAAATATACATATCAAAGATGTGCGATATAGTATGGACTGTGAAACAGATGAGATATCTATAGATGGGGGTGCTATATTTAGATTTGATAGCCTATGCGCCATATATTTTAACAATGCGAATTGCAAGTTAGTATCAGTGCAAGGGGTTACGGCGGGGAACTCCTTGTCTTCAGTATTTGGGGGCAGTGGCGATGTATCCCTAAAAGCAGAGGATATAATTACACTAAACCCTGATACGAGATTAGTAGGGGGAGAAGATATAGAGATTATAAAATAAAAATATGGGGGGATTTATATGGGTAGCATAAAAGTTGGTTGGGCATCAAGGAATATAAGTACGGATAGGCCTGTAAACTTGCCAGGGCAGTTTTATATGAGACCATCTAAAGGCGTAAAGGACCCTATATATGCTAATGCCTTGGTGCTAGATGATGGTGAGGATATTGTGACGTTTTTATCTTTAGATATGGTAGTAATAAGACATGGATTATTGGATGATATACGTAGTGAAGTGTCATATAGAAGTCCTGATTTTCCTATCGAGAAGATAATAGTAAATGCGACGCATACACACTGTGGTCCTTCGATTTCTGATGAGGCTCTCACAATGAATAAGGATGAATTATCTAAGCTGGGAGTTGAACTGGCATCATCCGATGAATATCGCAATTTCCTGATAGAAAGATGTGTAGATGCCATATTAGAATCTTATGAAAATCGGGAGGAAGGCGGCATTGCCTATGGATATGGCTATGCAGTTGTAGGACATAGCAGGCGTGTAGTATATTTTGATGATATTTCAAAACGTGACGGCTCTGTAGATGGGTATGCTATAGATGGGCATGCAAAGATGTATGGGAATACCAATGATGATAGGTTTAGTCATTATGAGGCCGGCGCTGACCATTTTATAAACCTACTATATACATTTGATAAAAATGATAAACTTACAGGGGCCATTATAAATGTACCGGCGCCGTCACAAAATTCAGAACATGAGTATATGCTCA